>NZ_LGQU01000057.1:0-109497 GCF_003115935.1 Azospirillum sp. TSH20 | reverse complement strand
TGGGGGTGAGGGGGATGCACTACGTGGATTCTCGAGAATCCTCACCTTGCGACCCCCTCACCCTAACCCTCTCCCCAGGGGGGAGAGGGGATCCTTCCTGGACCCCGTACGGTCCCCTACGTAGGTACACTTACGTACGCAAACATCCTTAGGTACATCACCGAACTAAACAGCACCGCGGGGGACGGCTAGCTTCTGGTCATCGGATGCACCCCGGAACGAACCGGACCGCATCGCACCGTCAAGGCCGAGGTCACCATGTCCACGCACGCCGCCATTGCCGCCCACGCCAACCGCGCCGTTCCTGGTTACCTGGTCTCCGCCCTGGCGATGTCCCCGACCTCCCCCCTGGAGGCCATCCAGCGCAACCCCGCCGACCCGCTCGCCGGCCTGGGCCATGCCAAGGTCCACGAGCGCGAAACCACGCTGTTCAGCGAAGGCGACGACGCCGGTTCGGTGTTCCGCGTGATGAGCGGCATGGTCCGCCTCTACAAGATGCTGCCCGACGGCCGGCGCCAGATCATCGGCTTCCTGCAGGCCGGCGACATGATGGGTCTGGCCTTCGCCGCCCAGTATCTCTACACCGCCGAAACAGTGACGACGACCACCATCCAGCGCATCCCGCGGCTGGAGCTGGACGCCCTGATGGATGCCCAGCCGGCCTTCGCCCGCAAGCTGCTGTCGGCGACCACGTCCGAGCTGATGGCGGCGCAGGACCAGATGGTTCTGCTCGGCCGCAAGACGGCTTGCGAAAAGGTCGCCACCTTCCTGCTGCGCCTCAGCGACCGCAAGGCCCTTGGCGGAGGAGATGAGCGCATCATCGACCTGCCGATGGGCCGCAGCGACATCGCCGACCATCTGGGCCTGACCACCGAAACCGTGTCGCGCACCCTGACCAAGCTGAAGTCGACCCGCCTGATCCGCATCCTCGTCGGCGGCAAGCTGGAACTGCTGGACCGCGACGCGCTGGCCGACCTCGCCAGCTGCTTCTGAGAGTTTGCGGGTTTTCATGAGTCGGGCTGAGAGACGTTTGGAGTTTGAACCGCTCCGCATCGGCTCTCATCATGAGCCTTCCTCGGCCGTCATTCCCGCGAAGGGGGGAATCCAGACGTTCCAAAGGCTCTCGGGAAGCCGATCAGCCTGGGTCCCCGCCTCCGCGGGGATGACGGCCGAGAGAAGCCCATAAAAACTCACAAGCACTGACCCTTAACGCCTTCTTTCAAAGACGTGGCCGTGGTTCGCGCGCTTCGGAGCCCGGAGCCGCAGCGGCGCGCCCGAACGGTGCCGCGTCCAAGGGCCTCCCCGAACACATCACCGCGACGGCGTCACTGCGCAGGTTGCGGACAGCAAGTGGATGATGACCATGACCATCACGACCCTTTCCGACCTGAACTCCCTGATCGCGCGGGTGAAGGCGGCGCAGGCGCGCTTCGCCGAGTATCCGCAGGAGAAGGTCGACCTGATCTTCCGCAGCGCCGCCTTGGCCGCCGCCAACGCCCGCATCCCGCTCGCCAAGATGGCGGTGGCGGAGACCGGCATGGGCGTGATGGAGGACAAGGTCATCAAGAACCACTTCGCCGCCGAATACATCTACAACAAGTACAAGGACGACAAGACCTGCGGCGTCCTGTCGGAAGACAACGACGCCGGCATCCTCACCATCGCCGAGCCCGTCGGCCTGATCTGCGGCATCGTCCCCACCACCAACCCGACATCCACCGCCATCTTCAAGGCGCTGATCGCGCTGAAGACCCGCAACGGCCTTGTCCTCTCCCCCCATCCCCGCGCCCGCAAATCGACCTGCGAAGCCGCCCGCCTGGTGCTCGCCGCCGCGGTCGAGGCCGGCGCGCCCGACGACATCATCGGCTGGATCGACGAGCCCTCGCTCGAACTCTCCAACGCCGTCATGCACCACCCGGACATCAACCTGATCCTCGCCACCGGCGGGCCGGGCATGGTCAAGGCCGCCTATTCGTCGGGCAAGCCCGCCATCGGCGTCGGCGCCGGCAACACGCCTGCCGTCATCGACGAGTTCGCCGACATCAAGCGCGCCGTCGCCTCCATCCTGATGTCCAAGACCTTCGACAACGGCGTGGTCTGCGCGTCCGAACAGTCGGCGGTGGTGGTCGATGCCGTCTATGACGCCGTGCGCGACCGCTTCGCCCATCATGGCGGCTACATCCTGTCGGCCCGCGAGGCCGACGCCGTGCGCAAGGTGCTGCTGACCGACGGCCACCTCAACGCCGACATCGTCGGCCAGCCGGCCCACGCCATCGCCGCCATGGCCGGCCTGACCGTCCCGCACGCCACCAAGGTGCTGATCGCCGAGGTCACCGACATCGACGACAGCGAACCCTTCGCCCACGAGAAGCTCTCCCCCACCCTGGCGCTCTACCGCGCCAAGGACTTCATCGAGGCCTGCGACAAGGCCGCGGCGCTGGTCGCACTCGGCGGCATCGGCCACACCTCCGCCCTCTACACCGACCAGGACCAGCAGGCCGAGCGCATCCGCCATTTCGGCGACAAGATGAAGACCGCCCGCATCCTGATCAACACGCCGTCGTCCCATGGCGGCATCGGCGACCTCTACAACTTCCGCCTCGCGCCCTCGCTGACGCTGGGCTGCGGGTCGTGGGGCGGCAACTCGATTTCGGAGAATGTCGGGCCGCAGCACCTGATCAACAAGAAGACGGTGGCGAAGAGGGCGGAGAACATGCTGTGGCACAAGCTGCCCAAGTCGATCTACTTCCGCCGCGGCTGCCTGCCCTTCGCCCTTGAGGAGCTGCGCGGCAAGAAGCGCTGCCTGATCGTCACCGACCGCTTTCTGTTCGAGAACGGCCATGTCAACGACAGCGTCCGCGTCCTGAAATCGCTGGGGCTGGAGGTCGAGACCTTCTTCGAGGTCAGCGCCGACCCGACGCTGGCGGTGGTGCGCAAGGGCGTGGCGCTCGCCAACGCCTTCCAGCCCGACGTGATCCTGGCGCTGGGCGGCGGCTCGCCGATGGACGCGGCCAAGATCATCTGGGTGATGTACGAGGCGCCCGAGGTCGCGTTCGAGGACCTCGCCCTGCGCTTCATGGACATCCGCAAGCGCATCTACACCTTCCCCAAGCTGGGCGTGAAGGCGCAGCTGGTGGCGGTGCCGACCACGTCCGGCACGGGGTCCGAGGTCACGCCCTTCGCCGTGGTGACCGACGAGCACACTGGGACCAAATACCCGATCGCCGACTATGAACTGACGCCGACGCTTGCGATCGTCGATGCCAACCTCGTCATGGACATGCCCAAGGGCCTGACCGCGGCCGGCGGCATCGACGCGGTGACCCACGCGCTGGAGGCCTACGTCTCGGTGGTGGCGAACGAGTATACCGACGGCCAGGCCCTCCAGGCGCTGAAGCTCCTGAAGGAGAACCTGCCCTCGGCCTACCGCAACGGGGCACACGACCCGAAGGCGCGGGAGCTGGTCCACAACGCGGCGACGCTGGCCGGCATCGCCTTTGCCAACGCCTTCCTCGGCGTCTGCCATTCGATGGCGCACAAGCTGGGTGCGGAGTTCCACATCCCGCACGGCATCGCCAACGCCCTGCTGATCGCCAACGTGATCCGCTACAACGCGGCGGACATCCCGACCAAGCAGACGGCCTTCAGCCAGTACGACCGTCCCAAGGGCGTGGCGCGCTATGCGCAGATCGCCCGGCATCTGGACCTCGGCGGCAGCCGCGACCATGAGCGGGTGGAGAAGCTGATCGGCTGGGTCGAGGAGATGAAGCGGGCGCTGGAGATCCCGGCCTCGATCCAGGCGGCGGGGGTGCCGGAGGCGGCGTTCCTGGCGCGGGTCGACGCGATTGCCGAGGCGGCGTTCGATGACCAGTGCACCGGCGCCAACCCGCGCTATCCGCTGGTCGCTGAAATCAAACAGCTGCTGATCGACAGCTACTACGGCCGCGCCTATGTCGAGGCGGACGGCGACCGTACGGCGGCGCTGAGCGTCGTCGGCCACACCAAGACCGCCGCCGAATAACAGACCACGTCGTCACAGTTGCCAAGCATCGGGGGACCGTCGGGTCGGGAGCGAAGGCTCCCGGCAGGGCGGTCCCCCTTTGCGTTCGGGTGATTGGGAACCCGATCGCATCCGGTGAGTTGACCCGCCAGCCCGGCACCCGATCCGCCGGCACCACCCCGAGGTCGACGATGCGCCCGCAGGCCCCCATAGACGAAATCGGCGTCGAGGCGTTCACGGTCCCGACCGACCGGCCGGAGGCCGACGGCACCCTGGACTGGGACCACACCACGCTGGTCGTGGTCACCGCACAGGCGGGCGGGCGCCAGGGGATCGGCTACGGCTACGCCGACCGCCCGGCGGCGCAGCTCGTCGCCGGCCTGCTGGCCGGGCGGCTGCGGGGTCTCGACGCCGTCGACATCAACCGCGCCTGGATCGCCATGACCGATGCGGTGCGCAATCTCGGCCGGCCCGGCATCGCCGCCATGGCGATCGCCGCGGTGGATGCGGCGCTGTGGGACCTCAAGGGCAAGCTGCTGGAGCGGCCGGTCGCCGACCTGCTGGGCCGCGCCCGCGACGGCACGCCGGCCTATGGCAGCGGCGGCTTCACCTCCTATTCCGACGAAACACTGGTCGAACAGCTTGCGGGCTGGGCGCAGGACGGTCTGTCCGCCGTCAAGATGAAGGTTGGCCGCGACGCCGCGCTGGATGTCCGGCGGGTGGCGCTGGTGCGCAGCGCCATCGGTCCCGCCACCGACCTCTATGTCGACGCCAACGGCGCCTATGACCGCAAGCTGGCGCTGGCCCAGGCCGGGCGCTTTGCCGAACAGCGGGTCGGCTGGTTCGAGGAACCGGTGTCGTCGGATGATCTGGAGGGCCTGCGCCTGCTGCGCGACCGTGCTCCGCCCGGCATGATGATCGCCGCCGGCGAGTACGGCTACACCCCGATCTATTTCCGTCGCATGCTGCAGGCCGGCGCGGTGGATGTGCTGCAGGCCGACGCCACCCGCTGCGGCGTCACCGGCTTCCTCGCCGCCGCCGCGCTGGCCGAGGCCTTCACCGTGCCGCTCTCCGCGCATACCGCCCCAACGCTGCACGCCCAGGTCGGCTGCGCCTGCCGGCCGCTGAAGAACATCGAGTATTTCCACGACCATGCCCGCATCGAAACCATGCTGTTCGACGGCGCGATCACCCCAGTGGCCGGCATGCTGACGCCGGACCGGAGCCGCCCCGGCCTGGGCATCGAGCTGAAACGGGCCGACGCCGAGAGGTTCCGCAGATGAGCAGCATCGACGTGCCGGCGCTGGTCGCCGCCCTGAAAAGCCGCGTGAACGGCGAAATCCGTTTCGACGACGGCGACCGCGCGCTCTACGCCACCGACTCCTCCAATTACCGGGAGGTGCCCATTGGCCTCGTCGTGCCCTTCGACGTGGAGGCTCTGGCCGAGGCGGTGCGGGTCTGCCACGACTTCGGCGCCCCGATCACCCATCGCGGAGGCGGGACGGCGCTGGCCGGACAGACCACCAACTACACGGTCATCATCGACAGTTCCAAATACTGCAACGGCTTCCTCGCCATCGACCTCGACCGCCGCCTCGCCACCGTCGAGCCCGGGATCGTGCTGGACGAGCTGCAGAAGCGCTGCCGGCCGCATGGGCTGCGCTTCGGCCCCGACCCGTCGACGCACGACCACAACTCCATCGGCGGCATGATCGGCAACAACTCCGCCGGGCCGCATTCCGTCGTCGCCGGGGTGACCAGCCACAATGTCGAGAGCATGGACATCGTCACCTATGACGGGCTGCGCCTGTCCGTCGGCTGGACGGCCGAGGAGGAGCTGGACCGCATCATCGCAGAGGGTGGCCGCAAGGGCGAAATCCACGCCAAGCTGAAGGCCCTGCGCGACCGCTATGCCGGCGAGATCCGCCGCATCTATCCGAAGATCCCGCGCCGCGTCTCCGGCTTCAACCTCGACTCGCTGCTGCCCGATGCGGACGGCCGCTTCAACCTCGCCCGCGCCCTGGTCGGCAGCGAGGGCACCTGCGTCACGATCCTGCGCGCCACGCTGAACCTGATCCCCGATCCGCCCGCCAAGGTGGTTCTGGTCGTCGGCTTCGAAAGCGTCTGCCACGCCGCCGACGTGGTCTGCAACGTCCGCGGCTTCGGCCCCGACGCCATCGAAGGGGTGGACGAGCGCCTGACCGACTTCATGCGCAAGAAGCACCTGCATGTCGACGACCTCAAGCTTCTGCCCGACGGACCGTCCTGGCTGTTCATCGAGTTCGGCGGCGACAGTCCGGACGAGGCCGCCGCCAAGGCCCGCCGCCTGGAGGACCATCTGCGTGGCCGGCCGCATGTCCACGACATGCGCCTCGTCACCGATCCTCACGAGCAGGAACGGCTGTGGAAGGTGCGTGAATCCGGCCTCGGCGCCACCGCCTGGGTGCCGGGGCAGAAGCACGATACCTGGCCGGGCTGGGAGGATTCCGCGGTGGCGCCCGAGAATCTCGGCGCCTACATGCGCGACCTGCTGAAGCTCTACGACGATTACGGCTACAAGCCGGCGCTCTACGGCCATTTCGGCGACGGGCTGATCCATTGCCGCGTCGGCTTCGGCCTGCACACGCAGGAGGAGGTGGACAGGTTCCGCCGCTTCCTGAACGACGCCGCCCATCTGGTGGTGCGCCATGGCGGCACCCTGTCCGGCGAGCATGGCGACGGGCAGGCGCGGGCGGAACTGCTGCCGATCATGTTCGGCGACGACCTCGTGCAGGCCTTCGCCGAGTTCAAGGCGATCTGGGATCCGGACAACCGCATGAATCCGCACAAGGTCGTGCATCCCTATGCGGCGGACCAACAGCTTCGCCTCGGCCCGCGCTTCAAACCGCCGCATCTGGAGAGCGTCTTCACCTATCCGGAGGATGGCGGCTCGCTCACCCACGCCCTGCTGCGCTGCGTCGGCGTCGGCAAATGCCGGCGGCACGAGGGCGGCACCATGTGCCCCAGCTTCCGCGCCACGCGGGAGGAGCGGCATTCGACCCGTGGCCGGGCCCGCCTGCTGCAGGAGATGCTGCAGGGCGACCCCATCCGCGACGGCTGGCGCGACGAGGCGATCCACGACGCGCTGCACCTGTGCCTGGGCTGCAAGGGCTGCAAGGCCGACTGTCCGGTCAATGTCGACATGGCGACCTACAAGGCGGAGTTCCTGCACCACCATTACCAGCACCGCCACCGCCCGCGGGCGGCCTGGAGCATGGGGCTGATCCATCGCTGGGCGCGCCTGCTGGCGCCGGTGTGGTGGGCGCCCAACCTCGCCACCCAGACGCCGGTGTTCGGCCGGCTGTCGCGCGCGGCGGCGGGCATCGCCCCGCAGCGCCCGGTCCCGACCTTCGCCGCGAAGACCTTCCGCCGCTCCTGGAAGCCCGGGCCGGATCGCGGCCGGCCGCCCGTGGTGCTGTGGACCGACAGCTTCAACAACCATTTCACGCCCGAGCCGCTGTTCGCCGCCGCCGAGGTATTGGACGCCGCCGGCTACGCCGTCACCATTCCGCGCAAGAACCTGTGCTGCGGCCGGCCCTATTACGATTTCGGCCGGCTGGACGACGCCAGGAGCACCTTGAAGCAGACCATGGCGGGCCTGCGTCGCGAGCTGGATGCCGGCGCCTATGTCGTCGGCGTCGAGCCGAGCTGCCTGTCGGTGTTCCGCGACGAGCTGCCCAACCTGTTCCCCGACGATCCGGAGGCGAAACGCCTCTCCAGCCGCAGCATGCTGCTGGCCGAATTTCTGGAAAAGGTGGCCCACTTCGACCCGCCCAAGCTGTCCGGCCCGGCGCTGGTGCATGGGCACTGCCACCACAAGGCGGTGTTCGGCATGGCCTGCGATGCGGCGCAGATCCGCAAGAGCGGCCTCGACGCCCGCATCCTCGACGACGGCTGCTGCGGCATGGCTGGCGCCTTCGGCTACGAGGAGGACAAGTACCCGGTGTCGCTGGCGATCTTCGACCAGGGGCTCGGCGCCACGCTGCGGCAGGCGCCCCCCGACACCCTGCTGATCGCCGACGGCTTCTCCTGCCGCGAGCAGGTGGAGCAGCTGACCGGCCGCCACCCGCTGACCCTGGCCGAGGTCTTGCGCGACGCCCTGCGCCGCCGCACATCACACCAACCCGCCGGCAGATGACCCAAACTCAGGAGACACCCATGGCCAAGGCACCGATCGGTCACACCCGCTGGGCCATCGCCGACAACTACATCCCGTCCTGGAGCCACGGCCCCGAACCCGAGATGGCCAGCCACGAAGGGCTGTCGATCCTCAACACCGGCGACCGCGAGGTGGAGGTGCGCATCACCCTCTACTTCACCGACCGCGAGCCGGCCGGGCCGTACAAGGTGAAGGTCGGCGCCCGCCGCACCAACCATGTCCGCATGAACCTGCTCGACGACCCCGAGCCGGTCCCGCTCGGCCAGCCCTTTTCCACCGTCGTCGAGGCCGATGGGCCGGTGGTGGTGCAACTCACCCGCCTCGACAGCCGGCAGGCGGAAAACGCCCTGCTCAGCGTCATCGCCTTCGCCGGGTGAAAATCTCCCTCTCCCCTCTCCCCCTCTCCCCCCCGGGGAGAGGGTCGGGGTGAGGGGGATGCACAGCGTGGCTGTCCCGAGAATCCTTGCCCTGCGACTCCCTCACCCTAACCCTCTCCCCGGGGGGGGAGAGGGGATCTTTCCTGCGCCTCCAAAAACTCACAACCCCTGACCGATCACGCACCACCGCCTTCCCCGTTGGCGCGCTGCTTGGCCGCCTGGGCGTTGCGGCTCAGGTTGATGGCGGAGTTGATCAGCGCGATGTGGGAGAAGGCCTGCGGGAAATTCCCGACCAGCCGCCCGGCCTGCGCGTCATACTCCTCCGACAGCAGGCCCAGGTCGTTGCGCAGGGCCAGCAGGCGTTCGAACAGCGCCGTCGCCTCGTCGCGGCGGCCTTGCAGGACGAAGGCATCGACCAGCCAGAAGCTGCAGGCCAGGAAACTGCCCTCGCCGGGGGGCAGCCCGTCCTCGACCCGGCCGGTGTCGTACCGCTTGACGAAGCCGTCCTTCAACAGCTGGCGCTCGACCGCCGCCACCGTGCCGGCGATGCGCGGATCATTGGCCGGCAGGAAGCCCACCACCGGCAGAAGCAGCAGCGACGCGTCCACCAGCTTGCTGCCATAGGACTGGACGAAACTCCCCATTTCCCGGTCATAGCCGTTGGCGCAGACATCCAGATGGATGCGCCGGCGCAGATCCTTCCAGCGCTCGACCGGACCGTCCATGGCGAACTGCTCGGCACTCTTGATCGCACGGTCCACCGCCACCCAGGCCATCACCTTGGAGAAGGTGAAGCGCTGCCGCCCGCCACGGGTTTCCCAGATGCCCTCGTCCGGCTGGTCCCAAACCGTTTCCAGATGGGCCAGCAGCGACCGCTGAAGCTGCCAGCCCGTGTCGTTGGCGCCCAGCCCGCCCCGCCGCGCCTGATGCAGGGCATCCATCAGCTCGCCATAGACATCGAGCTGAAGCTGCGTCGATGCGGCATTGCCGATGCGCACCGGCCGGGCCCCCTCATAGCCGGGCAGCCAGTCCGCCTCCCACTCCATCAGCCGGCGTTCGCCCGCAAGGCCATACATGATCTGCAACTGCTCCGGCCGGCCGGCGGTGGCGCGCAGCAGCCAACCGCGCCATGCGTTCGCCTCGTCATAATAGCCGGCATTCATCAGCGCCTGCAGCGTGAAGGTCGAATCCCGCAGCCAGCAGAAGCGATAGTCCCAGTTGCGGATGCCGCCCAGCTGTTCCGGCAGCGAGGCGGTCGCGGCGGCGACGATGCCGCCGGTCGGCGAATAGGTCAGCGCCTTCAAGGTCACCAGCGAGCGCCGCACGGCTTCAGACCAGGGGCCGTCATACTTGCATCGGCCGATCCAGTCCTGCCAGAACCGTTCGGTGTCGCCAAGCGCCTGTTCCGCATCCACCGGGTCGGGAGTCGGATCGCAGGAGGGGGCGTAGGTCAGCACGAAGGGCACCCGCTCGCCGGCCTCCACCGTGAAGTCGCCGACGGTGGTCAGATTCCGACCGCACAGCTCGACCGGCGTGCGCAGATGCAGCATGTCCGGCCCGGCGATGGCGCGCAGCGTGCCGTCCTCCAGCCGCGTCACCCAGGGCACGGCGCAGCCATAGCCGAAGCGGATGACCAGTTCGGTCCGCATGACGACGCGGCCCCGGCGCCCGACGACGATCCGCACCACGTCCGATGCCTGGTCCCGTGGCGGCATGAAGTCGATGACGGTCACCGCCCCGTCGGCCGTCTCGAAATCGGTCTCCAGGATCAGCGTGTCGCCGCGATACCGCCGCGTCACCCGCGCGTTCGGGTCGGCCGGCGCGATCAGCCAGCGGCCATGCTCCGGCGTGCCCAGCAATGCCGCGAAGCACGCATCGGAATCGAAGCGCGGCCAGCACAGCCAGTCGATGGACCCCTCGCGCGACACCAGCGCCGCCGTCTCGCAGTCGCCGAGCAGGGCATAATCCTCGATCCGCGAAGCCATTCGGTCTTCCTTCCTTCCGCGCCCCCCGCCAGTTTCCAACTCGCCGCAGCGCTTCCGGTTCCCGGAAGGACAATGGTCAGGGCCGCAGCGATTGCAGCACCAGCTCCACCATATGGGCCAGCCGTTCCTCCTTCGCCGGATCGGCCAGCAGGTCGCGCCCGAAGATCACCGACAGGGTGTGGACGTTGGACAGGTAGAAGTAGGACAGCCCGGCGATGGAGATGTAGAGCTGCACCGGATCGACCCCGGCCCGGAACACCCCCTGGTCCACCCCGCGCGCCAGCACGTCGGCGATCATCTGCACGAAGGGGGAGTGCATCGACTGCACCTGACCGGAAGTCTTCAGCAATTCGGCCCGGTGCAGGTTCTCGATGTTCAGCAGGGCCATGAATTCGGGATGGTCGATGAAATACTGCCAGGTGAAGCCGATCAGCCGGGCGATGGCCTCGGGTGGCGCCAGCTTGTCCAGGTTCAGCGTGCGTTCGGTCTCGCGGATGTGGGCATAGGCGTCCTCAAGGACCGCCAGATACAGCTCCTCCTTGTTGCCGACATGGTAATAGAGCATGCGCTTGTTGGTGCCGGCCTGCTCGGCGATGCGGTCGACGCGGGCGCCGCCCAGCCCGTAGCGCGCAAACTCCTCCGTCGCGGCGGCCATGATGCGCGCCCGCGTGCCCTCCGGGTCGCGGGTCACCTTGACCGGCGCGGCGCTTTGGCTGGGAGAAGGCGGCACCGGTTCGGGTGCGTCGGGTGCGTCGGTCAGGCTGTCCATGCGGGAAGCCGGCTCCTGCGGTCCGGGGTAGGGGGCGGTCTTCCCCCCATGGTAGAAGCCTCTGCCAGCAATTTCAAACCACGCTGCGGTGGCGGTCGATGCAGGTGTCCAGCACCTCGCCCATCGGCTTCTCCCACCAGGTGTTTTGCGAGAAGATCTCCACCTCCGAATAGCCGGCGAAGCCGCACTCCTCGACCCAGCCACGGATGCGCGGAATGTCGATGATGCCGTCGCCCATCATGCCGCGGTCCAGCAGCAGGTCGGTGGTCGGCACCAGCCAGTCGCAGACATGGAAGGCCAGCAGCCGTTCCTTGCCGGCGCGGTGGATCTGCGCCTCCAGATCCGGGTCCCACCAGACATGATAGACGTCCACCGCCACCCCCAGCGCCCCCGATCCAACCGGATCCAGCCGGTCGCAAAGGTCCAGCGCCTGCGCCATCGTGTTCACGCAGGCGCGGTCGGCGGCATACATCGGGTGCAGCGGCTCGATTGCCAGCGGCATCCCCGCCTTGCGGGCATAGTCCAGCAGCTCGGCGATGCCGTCCTCCACCTGCGCGCGGGCCAGCGCGATGTCCTTGCTGACCGCCGAACCGGGCCGGGAATATTGCGGCAGTCCGCCGACCACCAGCACCAGGCAGGCCGCGCCCAGCGCCGCCGCCTCGTCCACCGCGCGGCGGTTGTCGTCGCGCACCTCCGCCGCCTTGGACGAATCGGTCGGGAACATGCCGCCGCGGCAATAGCCGGACAGCGCCAGTTCCCCCGCCCGCACTGCCCGCAGCGTGGCGTCGAGCCCCACCGCCGCGACCTGATCGCGCCAGGGCGAGACGGCGCGGATGCCGCGGCGGGCGCAGGCGTCGAGGATCCCGACCAGATCGCCCTGCTTGCGCACCGTGGCGGTGTTGATCGACAGCCAGCGGTGATCCCCCGAAAAGTCCCGCATCACGAAATCCCCCGCACCGCGAGCACCGCGGCCATCCGCTGCGCCGCGCGGTCCGGATCGGACAGCAGCCCGGCCTTGTCGGCCAGCCGGAACAGCTCGGCCAGATGCAGGGTGGACCGCGTGCTCTCCTGCCCGCCGACCATGGTGAAATGGTCCTGATGGCCGTTCAGATAGGCCATGAACACCACGCCGGTCTTATAGAAGCGGGTCGGTGCCTTGAAGATGTGGCGCGACAGCGGCACGGTCGGCGCCAGAATGTCGTGGAACGCCGCCTCGTCGCCGTCGGCCAGATGGGCCAGCGCGGCGGCGGCAGCCGGCGCGATGGCGTCGAAGATCCCCAGCAGCGCGTCGGAATGATGCTGCCCGTCGCCGGCGATCAACTCCGCATAATTGAAATCGTCCCCCGTATACATGCGCACGCCCTCCGGCAGGCGCCGCCGCATGACGATCTCCTTGTCCTTGTCGAGCAGCGAGATCTTGATGCCGTCCACCTTGGCCGCGAAGTCGCCGATAATCGACAGCGCCGTGTCCATCGCCGCGTCGATGTCGCTGCTGCCCCAATAGCCGGCCAGCGCCGGGTCGAACATGTCGCCCAGCCAATGCAGGATCACCGGCTGCTTCACCTGCGACAGGATGCGGCCATAGACGCGGGCGTAATCCTCCGGCCCCCTGGCGACGCGGGCCAGCGCGCGTGACGCCATCAGGATGATGCGGCCGTCGAGCGCCTCGATGGCCTCGATCTGCTCCTCATAGGCGCGGATGACGTCGTCGATGCCGCGGGCGTTCTCCGGCGGCAGATGGTCGGTGCCGGCGCCGCAGGCGATGACACCGCCGCGCGCCTTGGCCGCCGACTGCGACCGCCGGATCAGCTCCAGCGAGGTCGGCCAGTCCAGCCCCATGCCGCGCTGCGCCGTGTCCATCGCCTCGGCGACGCCGAGGCCGAGGTCCCACAGATGCTCGCGGAAGGCGATGGTGCGGTCCCAGTCGATGGCTGGCGCCAGCCACGGATCGCCCTCGGCCAGCGGGTCGGCGACCATATGGGCGGCGGCGAAGGCGATGCGGGTCAGCGGCCGGTCGGTGCGGGCGGGAAAGCCGCGCGGCGGGGCCAGCGTGTAGCTCTCGATGCTGCGGTCGGGGCGGGGGAGGCGGATGGTCGGCATGGGATGGGTTCCTGGAAAAGTCGTCGCTGATTGCCCCCACCCCGACCCTCCCCCGCTGGGCGGGGGAGGGGGACAGGAGCTTTGTCGGCGTTCAGCGGCAGTCCCTCCCCCGCCCAGCTCTCGCACAAAGCAATGCTTTGTGCTGACGCGGCAGGCGGACCGTAGGTCCGCTGAGAGCGGGGGAGGTTAGGTGGGGGTCTAACTTGGCCGCAGCCTCACCCCCCGATCGCCGGCACATCCACCCAGCGGCGTTCGCGCCAGCTCTGCAGCGCGCATTCCACCAGCTGGACGCCCTTGGCGCCTTCGATCAGGCCGTGCTTGTAGGGCGCATCCTCCACCACGTGGCGGATGAAGGACTCCCACTGCACCTTGAAGCCGTTGTCGAACACGGCATTGTCCGGCACCGGCTGCCAGGTGTCGTAGAAGTCGATGGTCTGCTTCTGGTCGGGGTTCCACACCGGGCGCGGCGTGCCCTGGCGCGGCTGGATCACGCAGTCGGTCAATCCTGCGACCGCCGAGCCGTTGGTGCCGTCGACCTGGAAGGTCACCAGATCGTCGCGATAGACCCGCGTGCACCAGGACGAATTGATGGTGGCGATCACCCCGCCCTCAAGCTCGAACATCGCATAGGCGGCGTCGTCGGCGGTCGCCTCGTAGGGCTTGCCCTTTTCGTCCCAGCGTTCCGGAATGTGGGTGGCGCCCAGGCAGGAGATGCTCTTCACCGTGCCGAACAGGTTGTCCAGCACATAACGCCAGTGGCAGATCATGTCGAGGATGATGCCGCCGCCATCCTCCTCCCGGTAATTCCAGGACGGACGCTGTGCCGGCTGCCAGTCGCCCTCGAACACCCAATAGCCGAACTCGCCGCGCACCGACAGCATGCGGCCGAAGAAGCCGCTGTCGCGCAGCATGCGCAGCTTCTCCAGGCCCGGCAGGAACAGCTTGTCCTGCACCGTGCCGTTCTTCACCCCGGCCTCCTCTGCCAGCCGGACGACGCGCAGCGCCTCGTCCAGGTTGGTGGCGATCGGCTTCTCGCAATAGACATGCTTGCCGGCGCGGATCGCCTTTTCCAGCAGGGTGGGGCGCATCTGCGTGGTGCCGGCGTCGAAGAAGATCACGTCGTCCGGATTGTCCAGCGCCGCGTCGAGATTGTCGCTCCAGCGCTCGATGCCGTGGCGGCGGGCCAGTTCCTGCATCTTCTCGGCATTGCGGCCGACGAGGATCGGATCGGGCATGACGCGCGAGCCGTCGGACAGGGTGACGCCGCCCTGGGCGCGGATCGCCAGGATCGAGCGGATCAGGTGCTGGTTCATGCCCATCCGCCCGGTCACGCCGTGCATGATGAGGCCAAGGCGCTTGGTGCTCATGGGTGGACTCCTTCGGAAAGCGCTGATGTCGGGTTTGAAAGGGGTGACAGGCCGGACCAGTCGGGGTCGGCGATATGAGCGAAGCCGGGGCCGGACAGCGGCGCCGTCGCCAGCCGTCCGCTGCCGGTGGCGAGCCGCACCGTCCCGTCGGCGTCGCGTTCGTAAAAACCGGGATGGGCGTCGAGGAAGGCCGCCCCCTCCGCCTCGCTGCCGAAGCCCCCGCCATACTGGTGCCCGTTGCGTTCGGCATGCGGGATGCCGAGGAAAGCGACCAGGGCGGTGTCCTGCTGCACCGACAGCCCGGCCTGGCAGGTCAGATCCTCGGCGGAGATGAAGTGCGGCGGCCCCCACGCCGCGCAACGGGCGCGGTTGAGCATCGCCTTGTAGAGGCCCTTGCAGGATTTAGACGACACGCCGCGATAGCCCAGGACGCGGGCCTGCGGGAAGGCGTCGTACCCGTCGTCGGACTCGTCGATGATGACCGGCACCCGCTCCGCCACCGCCCCCAGCGGCCGGGCGAGCGCCGCCTCCCGCGCGATCGGCTGCTCCAGATAGGCGAGCGCCTTGCGGAAGCCAGCGAGGGCAGGGGAGGCGTCGATGCGGTCGAGCAGCTCCGCGACATGGGCCGCGTCGCGATACTGCTCGTTGCCGTCCAGCGTGGCGCGATAGCCGGGGGCGCTCCGCTCCAGCACGGCGGCCAGTTCGGTGAGCCGCGCGATATCGGCGGACACGTCGCCGCCCAGCTTGATCTTGAACCAGCGCAGATGCGCGTGCCTTGCCAAGTCCTCCGGCTTGTCGAGCAGCCCGACGGTGTGGCGCAATTCCACCTCTGCATGCGGAGAGAGTCCACCGAGGAACCCGTCCAGATCGAAGCCTGCGAGGTCCGGCGTCAGCCGCGCATCCAGCCTGGCGACATTGGCGCCCAGCCCCTGAAACGCGTTCAACCCCAGCACCCGCAGCAGCCCGTCCAGCACCGCCTTGTCGATCTGCGCCGGCCCGAAGGCTGCAGCGAGTTTCGGCTCCATCGTCAGCGTGAAGGCGGCGTGATGGCCGAAGGCGGTGTCGAGCCGGCTGTCCGCCAGATAAGCTTCCCGCGCTTCGACCAGCGAGCGGCGCAAGCCGTCCACCGTCTGGGCCGGGCTGCGGTCCGGGCGCTTGTCGAACCATTTCGGCATCATCATCTCTGCCGTCGCGCCCCACGCTTCGCCATGCCCTTCCACATCGACCAGAGCGCGGACGAAGGCCTGCGGAGCCGCCTCCACCGTCACCGCGCCGAAGCGGAACGGCTTCACGAAACGGACGGGCCGCTCGTACAGCTCGATGGCGCGGATGCGGAGACGAGGGGCAGCCGAGGGGGCGGACATGGTGAGAGTCTTTCGGTACGTCTTCGGCCGTCATTCCCGCGAAGGCGGGAATCCAGCCTGCGCAGCGATTCAACTGCGAAGTTGCCTGGATCCCCGCCTTCGCGGGGATGACGCAAAGTTCTTTCGGTGCCAGAGGGGCGTCCGGCCCCTAATCCAAATGCCCCTGCGCCGCGAAATGCTTGCGGATGGTCTGGGTCAGCTGGATGAACACCGGGTCGCCCATCACGTCCAGCGTCCGCGGGCGCTCCAGCGGAACCTCGTAGGTGGCGGCGATGGTGCCCGGCCGTTCCGACATCACCATCACCCGGTCGGCCAGGAACACCGCCTCGGGGATGGAGTGGGTGATCAGGATCACCGTCTTGCCGGTCTCATGCTGGATGCGTTGCAGCTCGACATTCATCCGCTCCCGCGTCATGGCGTCGAGCGCGCCGAACGGCTCGTCCATCAGCAGGATCTTCGGGTCGTGCACCAATGCCCGGCACAGGGCGGCGCGTTGCTGCATGCCGCCCGACAGCTGCCACGGATACTTGTGTTCGAACCCCTTCAGCCCGGTCATCTCGACCAGCTTGTGGGCGCGTTCCAGATAGCGCTCGCGCGGCAGGCGGCGGATTTCCACCGGCAGCATGATGTTGCGCAGAACCGACCGCCAGGCCAGCAGGGTCGGGCTCTGGAAGACGATGCCGGTGTCGTCATGCGGCTCCGTCACCGTGTCGCCTTCGATCCGGATGCTGCCGCTGCTGACCGGCAGCAGCCCGGCCAGCATCTTCAGCAGGGTGGACTTGCCGCAGCCCGACGGTCCCACCACCACCAGGAACTCGCCCGGCCGCACGTCGAAGGTGATGGGGCGGAGCGACGGCACCTCGCCGTCGCGGGTGCGGTAGGTCTTGGTCACGCCGTCGATGCGGATCAGCGGCTCGCCGGACAGACGCTGCGTTTCCGCCTCGCCCACCAGTTTCAACTGTGGCTGTGCCATGCTCTCCTCGTCGCTCCGTGCGGGCATGCTGCGGTCAGATCACTTGGCAGGTCGATTATTTGGCGGCGGCGTTCATCGCCTTCGCCGCAGGGTCGGCCGGCAGGAACTCGCGGGTGTAGAAGCGCTTGGGGTTGTCCTTGGCCGACTTGTCCAGCCCGCCATATTCGACCAGCAGATCCACCGTCTCCTTCATGTTGGCGTCGGTGACCTGGAAGGGCCGCATCTTCTCCGTCTCCTTGGTGCGGTAGAGCGGGATGGTCAGCTCGAAGCCTTCCTGCAGCGTGTCGGGCTTGCCGCCCTTCGGGTTGGCCTTCAGGATGGCGGCGGCAGCCTCCTTCGGCGCCTTTTCCGCCTCTTCCACCGCCTTGGTGGTGGCGGCCATGAAGCGGCGGACGAGGTCGGGGTTCTCCTTCAGCGTGTCGGTGTTGGCGATGATGCCGGAGGAGACCATGTTGACGCCGTAATCGGCGAAGCGGATCGGCGTCACCGACTTTCCGGTGGCGTCCTTGATCTTCATGCTCTGGTCCATGACATAGCCCAGCAGCAGATCGGCCTGTCCGTTGATGACGGCGTTCAGCTTGGTCTGGGCATCGCCCGACACCACCTCGAAATCACGTTCCTTCAGGCCGGTCTTCTTCAGGAACAGGGGCCAGATCTGGGACATGCTGTCGCCCGGCGTCATGGCGACGATCTTGCCCTTGATGTCTTCCGGCTTGCGGATGTTCTTCTCGCTGAAGCCCATCGCCGACATCGGGCTGGTCTGCAGCAGCACGCCCGGCGAGGACACCGGCGCGCCCTTCATCGCCGCCTTGATCATCGTCGGCACGTCGACATAGCCGAAGGTGACGGCCTTGCTGGCGACCAGCTGCGTCGTCACCGCCGATCCGCGGCCTTCCTGGATTTCCAGGTCGATGCCTTCGGCCTCGTACAGCCCCTTGTCCTTGCCGTAATAGAAGGGCGCATGCTCGCCATAGACATACCAGTTCAGCATCAGCGTCACCTTGTCGGCGGCCTGCGCCGGCAAAGTGGAGGCGGCAAAGGCGCAGAGCGCCGCGACGATGGCTTTCTTCATCACGACCGGTGTCCTCCCATGGGTGGTGGATCGCCCCGTCGGCCGGCGGTGTCCGGCACCGGGGTTCTTGTCGATGAACGGGTTTCGGGACCACATCTTCAAAACTGCGGTGTCGGATCACATCAAGCGAGTCTCTCGGCCGACATTTCCGCCTCTCGACCGTCATTCGCGCGAAGGCGGGAATCCAGCCTTTTCAAGCGCTTGGACCGGTAGCCTGGATCCCCGCCTTCGCGGGGATGACGGCCGACAGTCGGGCCAAGACCTCACAGCCTTTCACGCGGCCGGGCCGTACTTGTTGCGCTGGCTGGCGTGCCAGGGGATGGCGAAGCGTTCGACCACGTCGATGACCCAGAACAGCACGACGCCCATCAGCGCCAGCACGGTCAGCGCCGCGAACATCAAGGGCAGTTCGAAATTGCCGATGGAGCGCTGCAGGACGAAGCCGATGCCGGAGTTGGAGCCGACGAATTCGCCGACCACCGCCCCCACCACCGCCAGCGTGATGGACACCTTCAGCCCGGCGAAGATCGCCGGCAGCGCATGCGGCAGGCTGACCATCTGGAAGGTCTGCAAGCGCGACGCCTTCATGGATCGCGCCAGATCCATCATCTCGCCGTCCACCGACTTGAAGCCCTGGACCGCCGAGACGACGACCGGGAAGAAGCCCAGCAGGAAGGCGGCGATCACCTTCGGCATCAGGCCGAAGCCGAACCACACCACGAACAGCGGCGCGATGGCGACCTTGGGGATCGACTGCGAAAAGACCAGCAGCGGATAGACATAGGCTTCGACCGTGCGCGATCCGGCGATCAGCATCGCGATGGGAATGCCGAACAGCACCGACAGCGCGAAGCCACCGAGAGTCGCCGTGAAGGTCGGGACGGATTCGGACAGCAGCCGCGGCCATTCGTCGATCATCGCCAGCACGACGTCGCCGGGCTTCGGCACCAGATAGGCGGGCACCCCGAAGATACGGACCGACAGATCCCACAGAACCAGCAGGATCACGATCAGCAGGATGGGGCGGACCCAGTCGGAATTGAGCAGGCGCAACGCTGCGCCCGAGTGAGAGCGGGGTTCCATGCGTCTCCTCCGGCCGGCAGGCTCGGGCGACCGGTGTGGCGGTCGCTATGTTTTAACCGGCTGGTTAAAAGTACGGCTGCCGGCCCCCTGCGGTCAACACAGAAAATGGCGGTAACGGATCATTTGCGATCACAACGATACTAACCACCCACTGCCCGCAAACGCGAACGGGCCGCCCGTCGCCGGGCGGCCCGCAGTCAAAACACGTGTTCGACCGGGTCGAGGCCGATCAGCCGATCAGGCCGATGTCGTGGGTGGGGATGTGGTCGAAGCCATGGGCATAGACCGACGAATCCGACGACAGGCTGTAGTCGTGCGCCCCCGGATTGACGAAGCCCGGATCGACCATGGTCGAACCCTTGTCGTAGCCGGCCGCCTGCCATTCGCCCAGATTGCCCTTGCCGCCGCCCGCCATCACCTGCGGCCAGACGTCGAACATGTCCTGTGACGTGTTCAGGTGGCTGTAGAAGTTGTTGTGGATGTTGCCGACATTGGCCGGGCCGAAGATGTGGAAGGCGGTGCCGTCGCTGACGTCGATCACATTGCCGGAGACGTCGTTGCCGCTCATCTCGTGGCCCTTCCAGCCGCTCCAGCCGACCGGCTGCTGCAGGCCGATCTGGGCGCCGCTGTTGTCGGCGATCACGTTCTCGGTCACGCTGTTGTTCCAGCCGCCATGCAGGAACACGCCGCCGATGTTGCCATGGACGAGGTTGCCCTTGACCGTGGCGCCGCTGGTCCAGTCGTCGAGATAGATGCCCCAGCTCGCCACCTGACCCGTCGGGTTGGTCGCGGTGGTGCCGGTCACCTCGTTGTTGACGACGGTGTGGCCGGTCAGGTCCTGCTGGCGGTTGATCAGGTAGATGCCGCCGCCGTCGTTCGATTCCAGATTGGCGTCGACGACCTTGTTGAAGGCGACGGTCACCCGGTGGGAGGCGTCGCTGCCGTCCGTCTGGACCGAGCCGACGGCGATGGCCTTCTCCGGCGAATGCTCCACCAGATTGTGCGTGACCTGGACGTCGGAGCTGCCGTTGACCCAGATGCCGGCGTCGCCACGGTTGGCGGCGTTCGGATGCGTGATGTGGTTGTCGGACACGACCGTCGAGTTCGAACCGGCCTTGACGAAGATCGACTCCGCGCCGGTGCTGTCGAACTGGTTGCCGACCACCTTGCTGTCGGTGCTGTTCTGCACGGTGATGCCGTAGCCGCCGCCCTTCACCTCATTGTTGGCGAAGGTCAGGCCGGATGCCTTGTCGGCGAAGACATAGTGTCCGTTCGCAACGCCGTCGGTGAAGGTCAGCCCTTCGATGGTGACGTTCTGGGCGCCGCTGACGCCGAACGACACGGATGCCTGCGACCCGCCGTGGATCACCGCCTTCTCGTTGCCGTAGCCGGTGAAGGTGACGCCGGAATCCTGGCCGGTCAGCCAGACCGGGCTGTTCAGGTGGTAATCGCCGCCGCGGACATAGGTGGTGTCGATGTCGCTCGACCGCATGGCGGTCTGGGCCTTCTGCAGCGAGGCGAAGGGACCGTCGGTGCCGTCGGCGTTGGGGGCGGCCAGCTTGCCCGACCAGCTGTCCTTGCCGTTGGTGGCGACGTAGAATCCGGGGCCGGTCGGCTGCGGCACGCTCGGGGTGGGGGCGCTCGGCGTGGGATCGGGCGCCTCGCTAACAGGCGGAATGGGCGTCGGCGTGGTGGGGGCCGGCGTGGTGGGGGTCGTCACGCCGTCCGCGGCGAAATAGCTCTTGTCGGCATCGACGACCAGCGCGCCGTTCCACCACATGCCGGCCTGCCCGTCGGCGACGTCATGGCCGTCCAGCGCGCCCTTGTCGTAAGTGACATGGTCGGCGGTCGGCAGGACCGACTTGCCGTTGATGGTGACCTCGTTGACGATCAGGTTGCGGTCGGTGCCGTTGAAGATCCCGTCATTGTCGTACTGGACCTGAATCTTGTGGCCCTGGTTCTCGGCGATATCCGTCTTGAAGACGAAGTCCTTGGCCGTGGCACCCGTGGTGCCCTCACCGATCTGCTTGCCGTCGACCAGCAGGTTGAAATGCGCGTCGAGGGTCCCCTTCGCGTTCACGGTGATGGTCGAGTTCCCGGAGGTCGTGGCCATTGGTCCGTATCCTTGGCGGTTGCGATGCGGCGCCACCATGGCCAGACGGCTGGGGCATTGGTGAGGCATTTTTCCGAGAACAGACGAATTGGTGGTAAATCCTGTTACTTTCCTGCGATCACTGAGCAATATCTGGAACTGATTACCCAGCACAAGCGGACATAGACACCACGATTGGTGTAGGGGTAACTCTCCCGATGCCGGTCCATTGCTCGAACAAAGCGCAGTTTCACGACCTCATCTGTCGCCAAGTCTTTCCAGAAGGACAGAATCATTCACTGAAAAGAAAACGCCCCGCACGCGGACGTGCGGGGCGATCAGTCTGGGGAGGAAACTCGAAGAAGGATCGTCGTCTCAGTCGCGGCCCTTGCCGACCAGCAGCCGTTCCAGGCCATAGACGCGGTCGAGCACCAGCATGGCGGCCACGGTCAGGAAGATCAGCACCGCCGAGACCGCCGCGACCAGCGGGTCGATGTTGTCCTGGATGTAGAGGAACAGGCGGACGGGCAGGGTGGTGGTCTCCGGCGAGGCGATGAAGACCGTCATCGTCACCTCGTCGAAGCTGTTGATGAAGGCCAGCACCCAGCCGCTCGCCACGCCCGGCAGGATCAGCGGCAGCGTCACCCGGCGGAAGCAGGTCCAGGAGGAGGCGCCGAGCGACGCCGCCGCATTCTCCACCGCCCTATCCATGCCGGTCGAGGCCGCCAGGATCAGCCGCAGGGCAAACGGGAGGATGATGATGACATGGCTCAGCACCAGCCCGGCGAAGGTGCCGCCCAGCCCGATCATGGTGAAGAAGCGCAGGAAGGCGATGCCGAGGACGATGTGCGGCACCATCAGCGGCGACAGGAACAGCGCCTGGATCGCCTCGCGGCCGAAGAACTGGTGGCGCGCGATGGCCAGCGCCGCCGGCACCGCCACCAGGATCGCCAGGGTGGAGGACACCGCGCCCAGCAGCAAACTGTCCTTGAAGGCGCGGATGAACTCCGGATTGTCGCCGATGGCGCGGAACCAGCGCAGCGACAGCCCCTCGGTCGGCAGCGACAGATATCCCTGCGAGGTGAAGGCCACCGCGCAGACGATCAGGATCGGCGCCAGCAGGAAGCCCAGGAACAGGACGTGGAAGATCAGCGCGATCGGGCCGTTGCGGTTCATTCGAACACCTGTTTGTAGCGACGTTCGACCAGCCGGTTGCAGCCGACGATGATGACGATGTTGGCGATCAGCAGCAGCACCGCCACCGTGGCGCCCAACGGCCAGTTCAGCGTGTTCAGGAATTCGTCATAGGCGAGAGTCGCCGCCACCTTCAGCCGCCGCCCGCCGATGATCGCCGGGGTGGCAAAGGCGCTGGCCGCCAGCGCGAAGACGATGATCGACCCCGACAGGATGCCCGGCACGATCTGCGGCAGCACCACCCGGCGCATCACCGTCAGCGGCCCGGCGCCCAGCGACAGCGCCGCATTCTCCACCTGCGGGTCGAGCCGCTGGAGCGAGGCCCACACCGACAGCACCATGAAGGGCACCAGCACATGGGTCAGCGCGATGACGACGCCGGTTTCCGTATACATGAACTCGATCGGCGTCGCGATCAGCCCCAGCCCCATCAGCCCCTGGTTGACGAGGCCGGTGGAGCCGAACAGCAGCGCCCAGCCCAGCGTGCGCGACACCACCGAGATCAGCAGCGGCCCCAGCACGATCAGCAGGCAAAGCCCGCGCCACGGCGACTTCATCCGGCGCAGGATGTAGGCTTCCGGCGCACCGAACACCGCGCACAGCAGCGTCACCAATGCTGCGATGCGGAAGGTGCGCAGGAACACCTCGTGGAAATAGCTGTCGGCGATGATGTCGGCATAGTTGCCGAGCTGCCAGACATTCTCGATGCCGCCATAGAAGCTGAAGCTGTTCAGCGACAACAGGAAGGTCATCACCAGCGGCACCAGCAGCAGCACCGCGAACAGCGCCAGCCCCGGCGCGCTCAGCAGATAGGGTGCCCAGGGCCAGCGGCGCGGCCGGCGCGGCGGGGGAGCGTGAGCGGCCGGGTTGGCGCCATTCGCCTGCATTTGGGTATCGGTGGAGGCCGCCATGCTCATGCCGCCTCCCGATCGGCGGGCATCACCGCCATGTCGTCGGGCCGCCACCCGACCATCACCTGCTCGCGCTCGGCCGGCAGGGGAGAGCCGTCATGCTGGCGGATCACCATCAGGCGGCCGGCGGCGGTCTCGATCTCGAACAGCCATTGCGTGCCCTGGAAGACGCGGGCCAGCACGGTGCCGCCGAGCCCGCCGGCATCGACGAAGCCGACCTTCTCCGGCCGCACGGCCAGCGCCCCCGGGCCCACGGGCACCGGCTGCGACACCGGCCACACGCTGTCGGCCACCGTGATGACGGTGCCGCCGCCCGCGCCGCTGCCGACCATGCCCGGCAGCAGGTTGGTGCGGCCCAGGAAGTTGGCGACGAAGGCGTTGGCCGGCCGGTCGTAGGCCTCCTGCGGGGTGGCGACCTGCTGGATGCGGCCCTTGTTCATCACCACCACGCGGTCGGACAGCGCCATCGCCTCCGACTGGTCGTGGGTGACGAGGATCATGGTGGTGCCGACGGTGCGCTGGATGCGGCGCAGCTCGATCTGCATCTCCTCGCGCATCTTGGCGTCCAGGTTCGACAACGGCTCGTCCAGCAGCAGCAGGCTCGGCTTGATCACCAGCGCGCGCGCCAGCGCCACGCGCTGCTGCTGGCCGCCCGACATCCGTCGCGGGTGGCGGTCGCCATACTGCTCCAGCCCGACCAGCTTTAGCGCGTCCGCCACCATGCGGTCGCGGTCGGCCCGGTTGATCTTGCGCATCTCCAGCCCGAAGGCGACATTCTCCGCCGCGGTCATGTGCGGGAACAGGGCATAGCTCTGGAAGACGATGCCCAGCCCGCGCTCGTTCGGCTTCTTCGCCAGCAGGTCCTGGCCGTCCAGCGTCACCCGCCCGCCATCGGCGTCGAGGAAGCCGGCGATCATCTGCAAGGTGGTGGTCTTGCCGCAGCCCGACGGCCCCAGCAGTGAAATCAGCTCGCCCTTCTCCACCGTCAGCGAGACGTGATCGACCGCCGTCCAGTTTCCGAAGCGCTTGGTCAGTTGGTCGAGAACCAGATAAGCCATGCCGTCGTCTCCCTTGCCCTTCATCCCCCTCTCCCCGGGGGGAGAGGGGGATGCACCCTTACATCAGCGCTCGATCTCGCGGGTCCAGCGACGGTTCCACTGCTCGCGGTTCTTGTTGATGGTGTCCCAGTCCACCACCAGCAGCTTGCCGACCTGCTCCGGGCCATAGGGGATGCCGACCTGCTTCTCGGCAGGCAGCTCCACCGTCTTGTTGACCGGACCGAAGCCGGCATTGACCGCCAGCGCGGTCTGCGCCTCGACGCCCAGCATGTGCTGGATGAACTTCTGCGCCTCGGCCGCGTTCTTGCTGCCGGCGACCTGACAGGCGGCGGAGCCCAGCACGATGCCGCCTTCCTTCGGATAGACGAAGGTGGCGGGGAAACCGGTGTCGGCCAGCGCCTTGGCGCGGCCCGAACCCCAGACGGCGATGACGGCCTGGTTGCTCTGGAACAGCTCGGTCATCTTGCCCGGCGACGGCTCATAGGCGAGCACGTTCGGGTTGACCTTGTCCTTGAACTCCTTGAAGCCCGGCTCGATGTTGGTCTCGCCGCCGCCGTTCAGGCGCGCCATCATCACCAGCGCGTGCAGGCCGTAGCTGTTGTTGATCGGCGGAACCACCAGCTTCTTCTTGAAGCGCGGATCCTCGATGTCCTTCCACGAGGTCGGGGCCGGGATCTTGTTCTCGTCGAAATAGGCCTTGTTGTAGACGATGCCGGTGCCGACGGCGCCGAAGTTGATCGCCTTGCCCGACGGCATCTTCGCCAGATCATAGAGCTGGTCGTAGACCGGCGCCTTCTCCAGGTCGGCGCAGAAGTTCAGCGCCACCGCCTGATACATCGGGCCGTCGTCCAGGATGACGACGTCGATCTGCTGGTTGCCCTTCTGGGCCTGCAGCTTGGCGAGATTGTCGGTGGAGTTGCCGGCGACATACTCGACCTTCATCCCCGTCGCCTTCTCGAAGGCCGGGATGATGTCCTTGCGCATGGTCTGCTCGAAGGAGCCGCCATAGGCGGCGACATAGAGCGTCTTGTCCTGGGCCTCAGCCGTCTGGACCGCGGCCATGCCGCACCACAGGGCCGCCGTCGCCATCAACCCGCACATCACGGAGCGCATCGTCATTCTCCTCTAGAGCCTTGATCCCTGTTGGCAGGGTCCCTGTTCATCGGGCTCCCAGGTCATGGCCTGGGGGTTCGTCTGGGGCTGATCTTCGGACCGCATCGCGAACAGCGGTCCGGATCGCCGCCTTTACGTCCGTCACCTTGCCGGCCGCCCATTTTCGGGGCTGTTTTTCGTGAAGGTCCCGGCTCGGACATGGATCAAGGGTGATGGCGCAGTCACATAACCGTCAAATCGAATTCGCGCCATCATTCATCCGCTAATGTTATAATTCCGTGTTCCGAACGAGTTGAGCGCCGCTTTCGGTTCCATCGCCCGTTCCGATCAGGCTGTCGCGGAAGCGCGTGGCCTCCTCCATGAAGCCGTTGAGGAAGTCCTCGGCGATCATCGACAGCGGCACCTGGGCGGAGCGCAGGATGGCGATGTCGAAGCCGATGCGCGGTTCGAAGGCGCGGACGATCAGCCCGTGCGGGACATAATCCTGGGCGGTGAAGGGATCGACGACCGACACGCCATAGCCGGCCGCCACCATGGCGCAGGCGTTCATGGTCAATTGGGCTTCCACCCGCATCACCCGCGCCACGTCATGGTCGGCGAAGGCGGTGTCGATGCGGGAGCGCAGCAGGGCCGGCGGGGTGGTGGAAATGAAGCTTTCGCCTTCGAAATCCTTCGGCACCAGCACCTCCTTGGCGGCCAGCGGGTGGCCGGGGGGCAGGATGGCGACGGCCGGGATCCCGTGGATCTTCTCGGTCACCACCGCCGCGTGGTCGATGGGCGTATGGGCGAAGCCCAGCTCGCATTGTCCGGTCGCCACCCAATCCAGAATGGTGGGCGACGTGCTGCCGCGCAGCGCGATGTCCACCCGGGGCCGCTCGGCGAGGAAGCGCGCGACGTAGCGCGGCAGGAATCCCACCCCCAGCGCCGGCATCGCCGCCACCCGCAATGCCCCGCTACGCCGCGCTGTCAGGTCGCGCGCCGTCTGCTCGATCAGTTCCAGCCCGACGAAGGCGCGGTCCACCACCTGATACAGCGAGATCGCCTCGCTGGTCGGCGCGATGCGAGGGCCCCGCCGTTCGAACAGCGTCAGCTTCAGCGCATATTGCAGATCGCCGATCAGCCGGCTGACCGCAGGCTGGGAGATGTTCAGCAGCTCCGCCGCGGCGGTGATGCCGCCGGTCACCATCACGGCGCGGAAAGCCTCGATCTGGCGCGGATTGATCATGGTGTCGCTCCCGCTTCCCAAAGCAGGAACAATCCCCTCTCCCCCCCGGGGAGAGGGTTAGGGTGAGGGGGATGCACGGCGAGGATTCTTGGGAGCGCCACGCCGCGCATCCCCCTCACCCCGACCCTCTCCCCGGGGGGGAGAGGGAGCTCGCCCCTCACCGCGCCATAACATTCGGTCATGAAACACCCCTTCGATCTGATTTGACAGTTATAGGTTGGCTGCCGATGCTGTCGCAAGGATCGAGGAGCGGCGGTGGGTCGTCGGGCAGCATCCCGCGGCGCTTCGCCAAAGAAAACCCTGCAGTTCGCAATCCATCCATGTGTAACGCCGGCGGATCCGGCGAACCCACAAGGATATGCGCGGCATCGCCAAGTATTCGGCACTGTATGCGGGTGTCGGGCGCGGCGATGCGCGCCACACGATAACGGCGGCGGCCGGTGCGCACGGGAAACGGTGCGGCGCCGGCGGCGGGAGTGGAGACGATGACGCAGCCCACTCGGGGCGGAGAATACGACGTCGCCGTGATCGGCGGCGGGCTGGTCGGGTCGGCGCTGGCCTGGGGCCTCGCCCGGTCGGGCCAGACGGTGGCGATGCTGGACGAGGGCGACATCGCCGTCCGTCCGTCGCGCGGCAACTTCGCCCTGGTCTGGGTGCAGGGCAAGGGTCTCGGCATGGCGGAATATGCCGGCTGGACCAAGCAGTCCTCCGACGACTGGGGCGGCTTCGCCGACCTGCTGCGCGAGCAGACCGGTCTCGACGTCGCCTACCGGCGCCCCGGCGGCTTCATGCCGATGCTGTCGGAAGAGGATCTGCAGGCCCGCGCCAACACCATGATGCGGCTGCACAACCAGCCCGACATGATCCCTTACCCCTACGAGGTGATGGACCGCGAGACCCTGCGCAAGGAGCTGCCCTTCATCGGCCCCGACGTGGTCGGCGGCACCTATTGCCCGCTGGACGGCCACTGCAACTCGCTGCGGCTGCTGCGCACCCTGCACAAGGGCATCGGCCTGCTCGGCGTCGATTACCGTCCCAACCACCGGGTGGAGAGCATCGAGCATCGCGACGGCGGCTTCCGCATGACCACTGCAGGCGGCGAGGTCCGCGCCGGCAAGATCGTGCTGGCCGCCGGCCATGACAGCGCCCGGCTGGCGCCGATGGTCGGGCTGTCCGCTCCCGTCCGTCCCCAGCGCGGCCATGTCATCGTCACCGAGAAGACCGCGCCCTTCCTGCACCACCCCACCGTCTATGTCCGGCAGACCGACGAGGGCGGGGTGATGATCGGCGACAGCTTCGAGGAGGCCGGCTTCGACACCACGCTGCAGCCCGGCGTGTCGTCGGCCATCGCCCAGCGCGCCATCCGCTTCTTCCCGCTGTTGGGCAAGCTGAACGTGGTGCGCAGCTGGGCGGCCTTGCGCGTTCTGACGCCGGACGGCTTCCCGATCTACGAGGAGTCGACGACCGCCCCCGGCGCCTTCGTCGCCACCTGCCACAGCGGCGTGACCCTTGCCGCCAACCATGCGCTGACGCTGGCGCCGCTGATCGCGGCCGGCGGCCTCGGCGACCGCTTCAAGCCCTTCAGCGCCCGGAGGTTCCATGTTCCGCAGGCTGCCTGAGATCGAGACCGCCTCCCAGACCGCTGGGCAAACGGTTTCCTTCACCATCGACGGCCGTCCGGCCAACGCGCGGGCCGGCGACAGCGTCGCCGCCGCCCTGCTGGCGAATGGCGTCACCGTCTGCCGCAAGACGCCCGTCAGCGGTGCGGCGCGCGGTCCCTACTGCATGATGGGCGTCTGCTTCGACTGCCTCGTCACCATCGACGGCACCGGCAACCGCCAGGGCTGCCAAGTCCGGGTATCCCCCGGCATGGCGGTGGAAACCCAGAACGGCAAGCGCGAGGTGGAGCGGTGAGCCCCCCCAAATCCAATTTTGACTTCGACATCGCCGTCGTCGGCGCCGGCCCGGCCGGCCTCGCCGCCGCTGCGCTGGCCGCCTCCAAGGGCGCGTCGGTCGTCCTGCTTGACGAACAGGCGGAGCCCGGCGGCCAGATCTACCGCGCCGTCACCGAAACCCCGGTGCGCGACCGCAAGGTGCTCGGCCCCGACTATTGGCACGGCGCCGAACTGCTGGGTCCGCTGCGCGACAGCGGCGCCGTCCACTGGTCGGGCACCACGGTCTGGAGCGTCGCCCGCCCGCGCGAGGATGCTCCCGACGGGTCCCGTCCCATCCAGATCGGCCTGTCGCGCAACGGCGCGGCCTCCATGCTGACCGTGCGCCACGTCATCCTGGCGACCGGCGCCTTGGAGCGTCCCTTCCCGATTCCCGGCTGGACCCTGCCGGGCGTGCTGGGCGCTGGTGCGGCGCAGGTTCTGCTGAAGACCTCCGGCCTCGTGCCGTCGGGCGCCACGGTGATGGCGGGCAGCGGGCCGCTGCTCTGGCTGCTGGCCTGGCAGTATCTGCAGGCCGGCGCCCGCATCGACGCCATCCTCGACACCACGCCGAAACAGAACTGGCGCGCCGCCCTGCCGATGCTGCCGGGCTTCCTGCGCTCGCCCTATCTCGGCAAGGGCATGAAGCTGATGCTCGACGTGCGGCGCAAGCTGACCGTCATCGGCAACGTCACCGCGCTCCGCGCCGAAGGCGGCCTTGCCGGCGGGGGCACGTTGAAGAGCGTCGTCTACACCCGCAACGGCACGGAACACCGGTTGCCCGCCGACACGCTGCTGCTGCACCAGGGCGTCATCCCCAACCTGAACCTTGCCAACGCCACCGGCTGCGCCCAGCGTTGGGACGAGCAGCAGCGCTGCTGGCGCCCGACCACCGACGAGTGGGGCGCCACCTCGGTCGAGGGCGTGTCGCTGGCCGGCGACGGCGCCGGCATCGGCGGCGCCCGCGCGGCGGAGGAAGCCGGCCGCTTGGCTGCCCTCGACGCCCTGCACCGGCTGGGCCGCATCGGGCGGGAGCAGCGCGACCAGTCCGCCGCCCCCGTCCGTGCCGCGCTCGACCGCGCGCTGACCGGCCGCGCTTTCCTCGACACGCTCTACACCCCGGCGGAAGCCTTCCGCGTGCCGGCCGACGACACCATCGTCTGCCGTTGCGAGGAGATCACCGCCGGTGCGGTGCGCGAGGCGGTGCGGCTCGGCTGTTCCGGCCCCAATCAGGCCAAGAGCTTCCTGCGCTGCGGCATGGGGCCGTGCCAGGGCCGGCTCTGCGGCCCGACGGTGACCGAGGTCATCGCGGCGGAGCGCAACGTCTCCCCGGCGGAGGTCGGCTATTATCGCCTGCGCCCGCCGGTGAAGCCGATCACGCTGGCCGAACTGGCAGCATTGCCGAAGACCGACGCCGACATCGACGCCGTGTTCAAGCACTGACGCGGAGGCGCCCGATGACCGCAACTGCCTCCCCCAAACCCGACGTCATCGTCATCGGCGGCGGCCTGCACGGCTGCTCCGCCGCCCTGCACCTGTCGATGCGCGGCGTCCGCGTGCTGGTTCTGGAGAAGGACCATGTCGCCCGCCACGCCTCCGGCGTCAATGCGGGCGGCGTGCGCCAGCTCGGCCGCCATGTCGCCGAGGTGCCGCTGACCGTCGCCTCGATGGCGCTGTGGCACGGCATCCGCGATCTGGTGGACGACGATTGCGGCTTCGAAAGCCACGGCCAGATCAAGGTGGCGGAGACCGAGGCGGAGCTTGAGACGGTGCGCGCCCGCGTCGCCGAACTGGGCGCGCTGGGCTTCACCCACGAGGAGGTGATCGGGCAGGACGAACTGCGGTCGCTGGTGCCGGCCATCGCCGACCATTGCGTCGGCGCCCTGGTGTCGCGCGGCGACGGCGCGGCGATCCCCTTCCGCACCACCTTCGCCTTCCGCCGCAAGGCCATCGCTCTCGGCGCCCGCTTCCAAGAGGGTGGCACCGTGACGCGGCTGGCCCGCCAGGGCGGCCTGTGGACCGTCGAAACGGCGGACGGCAACCGCTTCGAGGCACCGGTGGTGGTCAACGCCGCCGGCGCCTGGGCCGACCGCATCGCCGCGCAGGTGGGCGAACCGGTGCCCTTGGAGGTCATCGCGCCGATGCTGATGATCACCGCCCGCGTCGCTCCCTTCATCAAGCCGGTGGTCGGCGCCACCGGCCGCACCCTGTCCTTCAAGCAGTTCCCCAACGGCACCGTTCTGATCGGCGGCGGCCTGCTCGGCCGGGCGGTGCGCGACGAGAACCGGACGGAGCTGGACTTCTCGCAGGTGTCGGTCAATGCCCGCACGGTGTGGGACCTGTTCCCGTGCATGCGCGGCGCCACCATCGTCCGCTCCTGGGCGGGAATCGAGGCGCGGATGCCGGACCAGATCCCGGTGATCGGCCCCAGCGGCACCGAGCCGGACCTCTACCATTCCTTCGGCTTCTCGGCGCACGGCTTCCAGCTCGGCCCCATCGTTGGGCGCATCACCGCCGACCTCATCACGGCCGGGTCCACCGACCTGCCCATCGCCCCCTTCCGCATCGGCCGCTTCGCCGCCTGACCTTTGGAGCATCATCCCGTGACGATCCAGCGCTTTCACCCGACCCCGCGGCTCTGCGACATGGTGATCCACAAGGACACCGTCTATCTCGCCGGCCAGATCGTCGACGATGGCTCCACCACGGTGGAGGCGCAGACCCGCGACGTGCTGCGCCAGATCGATGCCCTGCTGGCCGAGGCCGGCACGTCGAAGAGCAACATCCTGACCGCCACGGTCTATCTCGCCGACATCGCCACCTTCCCCCAGATGAACGCCGCCTGGGACGCCTGGGTCGACAAGGCCAACCCGCCGGCCCGCGCGACGGTGGAGGCCCGGCTGGCCGACCCGTCCATCCTGGTCGAAATCGTCGTCATCGCCGGGCGCTGACCCCTTCCCCCCTGCCGGAGCCTGCCATGAAGCGCCTCACCTCGGGCGTTGCCGCCCTCTTCTTGCTTGCGTCCGGCGGCATCGCCGCGGCGCAGGAGATCCGCATCGCCACCGAAGGCGCCTACCCGCCCTTCAACTTCACCCAGCCCGACGGCAAGGTGGCGGGGCTGGAGGTCGACCTCGCGCAGGCCCTGTGCGAGCGGATGAAGCGTCCCTGCACCGTCGTGGCCCAGGAATGGGACGGCATCATTCCGGGCCTGCTGGCGAAGAAGTACGACGCCATCATGGCGACGATGAACATCACGCCGGAGCGGGCGAAGGCCATCGGCTTCTCCACCCCCTACATGGTGGTGCCGGCCTATTTCGTAGCGCCGGCCAAATCGGCCATCGACGGCTCGCCGGCCAGCCTGCGCGGCAAGACCATCGGCGCCCAGGTCTCCACCACCCATTCCCGCTATGTCGAGAAGCATCTCGGCAGCGACGCGACGCTGAAGACCTACGACACCGCCTCGAACCTGCTGGCTGATCTGAAGGCCGGGCGGCTCGACGCCGCCATCACCACGGGCGCCACCGCGTCCGACTGGGTGAAGGGCGACGGCGGCAAGTCGGTCAAGCTGGTCGGCCAGCCGGTGATCGACGCCGATGTGTTCGGCCCCGGCATCGGCGTCGGCCTGCGCAAGGAGGACACAGGCTTGAAGCAGTCCTTCGACGAGGCGATCCGCGCGGTCGTCCAGGACGGCACGCTGGCCCGCATCGCCGCCCGCTACGTCGATTTCTCCATCACCCCCTGAGTTCTTTTTCAAAAAACCAAGGAGCAGTTCCCCGTGATCAAGCGCATCGAGAAGACCAAGATCATGCACCGCGTCGTCGTCAACAACGGCACCGCCTATCTCGGCGGCATCATCGCCGACGACGTCAGCGTCGGCATGGGCGGCCAGGTCACGCAGATCTGCGGCAAGCTCGACCAGGTTCTGGCGATGGCCGGCAGCGACAAGACCAAGCTGCTGTCCGCCCAGCTGTTCATCACCAACATGGGCCTGAAGGACGAGATGAACGACGCCTGGCTGTCCTGGCTGGACGGCAACGACCTCCCCGCCCGCGCCACCATCGGCGTCGCCGACCTCGGCAAGCCGGAAATCCTGATCGAAGTGGTCGTCACCGCCGCGGTGTGATCGGCGACTGAAGAAGGCTCCCTCTCCCGCCCCGGGAGAGGGAAGGGGCCCAAGCGAAGCTTGGGAAGGGTGAGGGGTAGCGCAAGGAACCATGGGCTTCCGGATTCTCGCCCCACCCCTCACCCTCCCCACGCCTGCGGCGTGGGTCCCCTCCCTCTCCCGGGGCGGGAGAGGGCCTTACCCCAGCAACCGTTCGAACAGATCCTCGCCGCCCATCTGCCCGCCCTTCAGCATCAGCTCCAGCCCATCGACCGCCGGATCGTCGGCATGGGTGCGGCTGACGGTGACGCCCGGCGCCAGCGTGCAGCCATAGGACAACCCCCAGCACCCCAGCGCCCGCACCGCGAGGCTGGACGTATCCCCGCCGGCAATCCCGACCCGGCGCAACCGCACGCTCCGCAGCACCGCCGCGACGAACTCCGCCGTCGCCGCCGCGACCCGCCCGGCCTGCGCGGTGTCCGCCGTTCTGGCTTCCGCCGGCGCGGTCCAGACCAGCGTATGGCGCCCGGCGCGCAATGACGCCGCCACCTCCCCCAACAACGCCTCCGCATAGCCGGCATCCGCACACAGCGCCGCCGCATCGGCCTGGATGCGCGTGTAGGACCCCGCCGCCTCCACCTGCCGCCGCGTCACCGGAGACAGGCTGCCCGCCATCAAAAACACCGGCAAGTCCGCCGCACCGAGCGGCACCTCTTCAGTCCGAGTACCAGAGCCAACCGCCCAATGCGCGACCAGCGCCTGCGCCACGCTGCTCGGCCCGACCGCCAGCAGCGGCTCGCCCTCGGCCCGCTCCCAGATCAGCCGCCCGATGACGGCAAGATCCTCACCGCGCGACACGTCCAGCAGCACCGCCGGCGCTCCCTCCGCCAGCCGCCCGTCCAGCGCGTCGCCGTCCATCCCGTAATCCGGGAAATGCAGCGCCGCCACCCCCTCCAGCCCTTGCGCCGCGAGGTGACGGCGCAAGTCCGCCTCCGCCATCGGCGTGACGGGATGGACGCTCATCGTCGGGTGGCGGTCGATTCGATGAACGGTCCCGCCGGTGCCCGCCGCGGCGAACAGGGTGCTGAACAGGCAGTATCGCCCGATGTTCGGCTGCCCGCCCACCACCGGCCGGAAGCGGTTCGGGAAATGCGGCGCCAGTGTCCGCACCGCCTCGCCGATGCTGCCGACACCGGGCGCGCTGTCGAAGGTGGAACAGCATTTGTAATGCATCACCGGCACGCCCAACGCCGCGAAGAAACGGCCGACCGGCTCCAGTTCCGCCCGCATCGCGTCCGGCGTCATGCTGCGCGCCGCCCCGGCGATGCCGACGGCGTCGAGCGGCCCGGCTTCCCCCAACCGTGCGACGCACGGCACGTCGAGGAACAGCAGCGCCCGCTGCCCGGCCTTCGCCAGGGCGGCCAGCGTGTCGGTCGCCCCGGTGAAGTCGTCGCCGTACCAGCCGAGCTTCGGTCCCGCCGCCATCGCGCTCAGCCCTTCTTCCCGAAGAAGTCGAGCGACCGCCGCAGCTCCGGCAGCTCCCTTGCCGCATCGTCGAGCGTCCGCCCGGCCCGCACGGCGTCCCAGGCCTGCCGGATGCTCAGCACGCCGGCCGCCGGCCCGTCGGGATGGGCCATGATGCCGCCGCCGGACATGAACATCAGGTCGGCAGTCCCCACCGCCTCCCAGGTGACCGGCACCGTCCCGGCCCACTGACCCGACGAGAAGGCCGGCATCACGGCGTCGGCGCCGTCCGCCGCATCCGCCGCCAGCGGCGCCAGACAGGCCCGCGCCCCGTCGATCACCTCCTCGTCCGGCTGGGCGAACTTGCCGTTCAGCCCGTGGACATGCATGTGGTCCACCCCCGCCAGCCGCCACAGCGCCTGATAAGCGTCGAAACCGATGCCCAGCAGCGGATGGCGCGACAGGGCGCCGAAGCCGTTGCGGTGGCCGTGCAGCACCAGCCCGCTGTGCCGGCGCAGCGTCTGCACCGCCGAATAGCCGCACCAGTTCAGGCTGACCATGATGCAGGACCCGCCCTCGCGCTCCACCAGATCGGCGTGGCGGCGCATGGCGTCGGTCTCGTCGGTGATGTTGAAGGCGACCATCACATGCTTGCCGGTGCGGTCCTGATGCCGGCGCACTCGCTCCATCACGGCGGGGATGCGCTGGGCCAGCGGCGCATGGGCCGGGTCGGCGCAGATCTCGTCGTCCTTGATGAAGTCCAGCCCGGCGGCGCACAGCGTGCCGGCCAACTCGCCGGTCTCCTCCGCCGACAGCCCGACATTCGGCTTGATGATGGAGCCGACCAGCGGCCCGTCCGCCACCCCGGTCAGCCGCCGGGTGCCGGCGACGCCGTGGCGCGGCAGGTCGAACTGCGCGCGGTAGGCCTGCGGGATCCGCAAGCTTTCCAGCCGCAGCCCCGTCACCTCGCCCAGGTCATAGAGGTTGCCGGCGACCGTCGCCGCCAGCGTCGGCAGATTGGCGCCGATGTTGGCGGTGGGGAAGGAGATGGTGACGCGCGCCCGCTGCCATGGGCCGGGATTGCGCTGGCGTTCCAGCCAGGTGTTGGGCAGGGCAGGGGCGTCGGCGACATCCAGCTTCTCAACGGATTCGACGATGGCGCGGGCACGGGCGCGCAGGTCGTCGGTCTCGCCATGGACGCGGGTGAAGGTGCCGCAGGACTGCTCCCCCGCCATCACTTCGGCCACCTTGGCCGGGGCGAGGGGGGTTTCGATCAGGTATGTGGCTTCGATGCGGTCGGCGTGCATGGGCGTGGCCTTGCGATGGCGGGAAGTGCTGGTGGGGGTTGCCCCCACCCCAACCCTCCCCCGCTCTCAGCGGACCTACGGTCCGCCTGCCGCGTCAGCACAAAGCATAGCTTTGTGCGAGAGCTGGGCGGGGGAGGGAGCAAGTGCTTAGACGGGAGAGCTGCGGCAGTCCCTCCCCCGCCCAGCGGGGGAGGTTAGGTGGGGGTCTAACTTCCCCTCAAAAATCGCCCCTCACAACTTGCTCAAATCCGGAAACGGCCGCACCGGATCGCTGCCGTCCCACCCCATCGACGCCTCGCGGATCAGGTCGAACATCTTGCCCTTCGGCCCCGCGACCTCCGACAGCTCGATCACCGTGCCGGGATGGTACTCGGTGTCGAAATAGATGAACCGCCCCTTCTCGCCGACCTCGCCGCTCATCACCGGCTTGAAGCCCTGGCCCAGCAGACGTTCCAGGTCGGCGTCGTAATCCTCGGTCCAGTAGGCGACATGCTGCAGCCCGGTGTTCCCCGCCTGCAGAAAGTCGCGATACATCGACGGCGCGTCGTTGCGGGTCTGGATCAGCTCCATCTGCAGCGGGCCGGAGTTGGCCAGCGCCACCGAATTGTGAACCTCGTAGGATTCGCCGCGGTAGGTGTAGTTCCGGATCGGAACCCGCTCGTTGTAGAACCAGGGACCGATGCCGAGCGTGCGGCTCCAATAGTCCATGGCGGCCTCGATGTCGCGCACGACGTAGCCAGCCTGACGGATCTGGCCGAAGAATCGGCTCATTGAAGGAACTCCGGATAAGAGGGGATTCGGGGAAGACCGGCGGCTTTAACGAGCCAGGAACCCGGTCGAAATCCAGGGAATGGCGGCGACGATCACCAGCCCGACCAGCAGCGCGCCGACATAGCCCCAGATGTGCTTCAGGCCGTCGTCGGGGTTGACCTTGCTGATGGCGCAGGCGCCGTAATAGCCGACGCCGAAGGGCGGGGCGAACAGGCCGATGCCCATGGCGAAGATGACGACCATCGCATAGTGCACCTCATGCACCCCCGCGGCGCGGGCGATGGGGAACAGCAGCGGTCCGAACAGCACGATGGCGGGGATGCCCTCCAACACGCTGCCCAGGATGATGAAGGCGACGATGGAGATGGCGAGGAAGCCGTAGGCACCGCCGGGAATGCCGGCCATGAAGCGCGCCAGATCGGACGAGAAGCCGGATTGCGTCAGGCCCCAGGCCATTGAGGTGGCGCAGCCGACGATGAAGATGATGGCCCCGGTCAGCGACGCCGTCTCGATCAGCATCGGCTTCAGCCGGCGCCAGTCGAACTGGCGGTAGATCAGCAGCCCGACGATGGTGGAATAGGCGATGCCGATGGTCGACACCTCGGTCGCCGTCGCGATGCCCTCGACCACAGCGGCGCGGATGACGAAGGGCAGCAGGATGGCGGGCAGCGCCACCATGGCGAGCCGTGCGATCTCACGGCCGGGGGTGCGCTCGACATGGCTCAGATCCTCACGGCGGTAGCGCCGCCAGACGACGAAGCACAGGCAGGCGCCCAGAACCACGCCCGGCAGCATGCCGCCGGTGAACAGCGCCGCGATCGACACGCCGGTGACCGAGCCGATGGTGATCAGCACGATGCTGGGCGGGATGGTCTCGGTCTGCGCGCCGGTCGCCGACAGCAGCGCCACCAGATCGCCGGCAGGCGCCCCGCGCTTCTTCATCTCCGGGAACAGCACCGGCGCGATGGCCGCCATGTCGGCGATCTTCGAGCCCGAGATGCCCGACACCAGATACATCGCGCCGATCAGCACATAGGACAGGCCGCCGCGCACATGCCCCAGCAGGCTGGCGAGGAACTGGATCATCGCGCGGGCCATGCCGGTCATCTCGATCAGCAGGCCGAGGAAGACGAACAGCGGCACCGCCAACAGGATCAGATGGCTCATCCCCTCATCCAGCCGGCCGACCATCACCAGCAACGGCGTGGAGGTGGTCAGCGCCAGATAGGCGAAGGTGGCGAGCGCGAAGGAAAAGGCGATCGGCACCCCGGCGAAGACGTTGGCCGCCACCAGCCCGACGAAGAAGATCAGCAGGTTCAGTTGCCCCAGCGGCTTCAGCACCGGCCCGGCGACCCATAAGCCGGCGACGATGGCCCCCGTCACCAGAACCGCCGCCAGCACGGTCAGCGGCCGGGCGACGCGCAGCAGCCGGAACAGCGCCGCGACCAGCATCAGCCCCAGCCCGACCGGCAGCGCCGCCGCCCGCCACGCGTTGGAAACCTCCATCGCCGGGGTGGTGATGAACTGCTCCTCCATCGCGTAATCGACGGCGTGATAGAGAATCAGCGCCAGGAAGGCGATGGGGGCGGTGATGGCGATGCATTCCAGCAGGCTGCGCACCTGCGGGCCGACGCGGCTGACCAGCCCGGTCATCCGCATATGCTCGCCCCGGCGCAGCGCCACCACCGCACCCAGCATCGACAGCCACAGGAACAGGATCGAGGCCAGCTCGTCCGACCACACCAGCGGGGTGTGGAACAGGTAGCGGGCGGTGACGCCGGCCAGCAGGACGACAATCTCGACCAGCACCAGAAGGCCCGCCACGGTCTCGACCCCGACGGACAGGCCGCGGTCGATCCGGCGCAGCAGCGAAGCGCCGCCGCCGGCGGCAACGCCGCCGGGAGCGTCCACGTAGCCGTGGACCGGTTCGGACATGTGGGACATGGCGGGGGGTTCCTTCATCGAAGAGGCCCTGAGCGTTTGTGAGTTTTGCCTCTCCCGGCCGTCATTCCCGCGAAGGCGCGAAGGCGCCAACTTACGGGATGCCGGCACCTCTTTCGGCGTCATCCCCGCGAAGGCGGGGATCCAGGCGTACCCATTGGTTCTGCTCGGGAAACACTGGATCCCCGTCTCCGCGGGGATGACGGCCGATAAGAGGCTCTGGAAACTCACGGTCTCTGATTTGAAAGGGTCGACGGTCAGGCGAGCTTGCCGACCGCCTCCTCCAGCAGGCCCCAGGCCTCGTCGCCGAAGCGGCCCTTCCATTCGCCGTAGAAGCCGCTGTCGCGCAGCTTGGCGCGGAAGCTGTCGGGTGCCGGCTGGTTGAAGGCCAGCCCCTTCGATTCCAGGTCGGCGCGGACCGACTGGTTCAGCGCCTTGATGTCGCCGCGCTGCGCCATGCCGGCGTCGTTGATCGCGTTGGCGACGATGGTCTGCATGTCCGGCGGCAGGCCCTTCCAGGCGCGGCCGTTGGCGATGAACCAGAAGCCGTCCCAGATGTGGTTCGACAGCGAGCAGTATTTCTGCACCTCGAACAGCTTGGCGACCTGGATGATCGGCAGCGGGTTTTCCTGCGCATCGACGATCCGGGTCTGCAGCGACGAATAGACCTCGCTGAACTGCAGGCTGGTCGGCGAGGCGCCCAGGCCCTTGAACATGGCGATGCTGAGCGGGCTGACCGGCACGCGGATCTTCAAGCCGTCCATGTCGGCGGCGGAATTGATCGGCTTGTCGCCGCTGGTCATCTGGCGGAAGCCGTTGTCCCACATCTTGTCGAAGGCATGGAGCCCGACCTTGGAGATGGCGTTGCGGACATGGGCGCCCAGCTTGCCGTCCATCGCCTTCCACACCTGATCATAGTCGGAGAAGGCGAAGCCGACCGCGTTGATCGCGGCGACCGGAACCAGCGTGGCGATCACCAGGGCCGACGGCGTGAAGAAGGTCAGGCCGCCGCTGCGCACCTGGGACAGCATGTCGGTGTCGCCGCCCAACTGGTTGTTCGGGAAGATCTTGACCTCGACCTTGCCGTTCGTCTCCTTGGCGATGCGATCCGCCGCCTGCTGGGCGCGGATGTTCAGCGGATGGCTCAGCGGCAGGTTGTTGCCGTATTTCAGCTCAAACTCGGCGGCGCGGGCGATGTGCGGCATGCCGATGACGGCACCGGCGGCCCCGATCGCCGGCGCGGTGGCGATGGCCTTCAGCATCGTGCGGCGGGTCAGACTGGTCATTTCAAACCTCCCATGGATTACCGGCCGACGTTGCTGTTTCCGGCCTTGCGTTTCTGATGTGATCTGATGTCAATTGATGATTGTTGGATGGACGGTATGTCCAGCACCGACAAGTGTCAAACGCCGAAATTGATGGTTTTTGATGGTTTCACTGAAGGACGATCCGGAAACCGGCACGGGTGCGCGCGGCCTGCCGCGGGTGGCCGACATCGCGCAGGCCGCGGGCGTGTCCACCGCCACGGTCGACCGCGTGCTGAACCACCGGCCGGGGGTGCGCGCCGCCACCGTGCAGCGCGTGCTGAAGGCGGCGGCGGAACTCGACTATCTGCCGGACTCCGAGCTTTATGCCGCGGCAGGGCAGAAGCCGATGCGGCTGTCCTTCCTGCTGCCCGCCGGCAACAACCGCTTCCTCACCGGTCTGGGGGAGATGATCCGGCGCGCCGACGCCACCCTCGCCCCGCATGGCGTCAAGGCGCAGGTGGAGTTCATCAAGAGCTTCAACCCGGAACTGCTGGCGCGCAGCCTGTTCCAGCACGGCCGCCGCGCCGACGGCGTCGCCTTCATGGCGCTGGAGCATCCGGCGGTGCGCGAGGCGGTGGACGCGCTGGCCGAGCGCAACGTGCCGAGCGTGACGCTGATCTCCGACATTTTGAACTGCCGGCGCGCCGGCTATGTCGGGCTGGACAACCGCGCGGCCGGCCGCACCGCCGGCTACCTGATCGCGCGCTTCCTGAAGCATCGCCCGGCCAAGGTGGCGATGATCGCCGGCAGCCTCAGCTACCGCGCGCATGAGGACCGCGAGATGGGCTTCCTCCACGTCCTGAAGGAAACCGCCCCCGACATCGAGGTGGTGGGCCTGCGCGAAGGCCATGACGACGAGGGGAAAAGCTACCGCCAGACCCGCATGCTGCTGGGCCTGCACCCCGACCTTGCCGGCGTCTACAACATCGGCGGCGGGGCGGAGGGGGTGGCCCGCGCGCTGAAGGAAACTCGGCGGGAGCGCGAAATGGTCTTCATCGGCCACGGCCTGACCACCGAGACGCGCGGCCTGCTGATCGACGGGGCGCTGGACGCGGTGATCACCCAGGATCCGCGCAACACCCTGTCGGCCTGCGTCGGCATCTTCACCAACCTGCGCGCCGGCCGTCCCGCCATGCAGGGGGTGGAAAGCCCGAGAGCGGAAGTGATCTTCCGCGAAAACCTGCCGAAAAACATGCTGCCGGATGAATAGAGGACGGAATTAACGCACTTTCCCGCCCCGGGGATAATTCCCTCTCCCCCCGGGGAGAGGGTTAGGGTGAGGGGGATGCACAGCGAGGATTTTCAAAGAAAACGGAGCGCCGGCATTGTCACCGGCGCTCCGCAATGCATCCCCCTCACCCCGACCCTCTCCCCGCTTTCGGCGGATCTTCGATCCGCCTGTCGCGTCAGCGCAAACGAAGTTTGCGCGTGAGCGGGGGAGAGGGAGCTATCAGCCCATCTTCCACTCCGCCGGCGGCTCCTCGCCATGCGCCGGCGCTTCCGCCCGACGCTCCGCCCCGGCCAGCTTGCGCAGCAGCACGTAGAACACCGGGGTCAGCACCAGACCGAACAGCGTCACGCCGATCATGCCGGCGAACACCGCGACACCCATCGCATGCCGCATCTCGGCCCCCGCGCCAGTGGAGGTGACCAGCGGCACCACGCCCATGATGAAGGCGATGGAGGTCATCAGGATCGGCCGCAACCGCAGCCGGCTCGCCTCGATGGCCGCCTGCACCACGCTGCGCCCCTCATGCTCCAGCTCGCGGGCGAACTCGACGATTAGGATGGCGTTCTTCGCCGACAGCCCGACCAGCACCATGAAGCCGATCTGCGTGAAGATGTTGTTGTCGCCCCCCGTCAGCCACACCCCGAACAGCGCCGACAGCACGCTCATCGGCACGATCAGCAGGATGGCGAGCGGCAGCGTCAGGCTCTCATATTGCGCCGCCAGCACCAGGAAGACCAGCAGCACACTGATCGGGAAGACCCACAGCCCGGCATTGCCGACCAGGATCTTCTGATAGGTCAGGTCGGTCCATTCCAGCTTCACGCCGCGCGGCAGAACCTCCGCCGCGATGCGCTCCGCCGCCGCTTCCGCCTGTCCCGAGGAGAAGCCGGGCGCCGGCCCGCCATTGACGTCGGCGGCGGTGAAGCCGTTGTAGCGCACCACCATCTCCGGCCCGTATCCCGGCTGCACGGTCACCAGCGACGACAGCGGCACCATGGTCCCCGCCGCGTTGCGGGTCTTCAGCAGCCCGATGTCGTCGGCGGTATCGCGGAACGGCGCGTCGGCCTGCACCCGCACCTGATAGACGCGGCCGAAGGCGTTGAAGTCGTTGACGTACAGCGACCCCAGATAGATCTGCATGGTGTCGAACACCTCGGCGACATTGACGCCCAGCTGCTTGGCCTTCACCCGGTCGAGATCGACGTCCAGCTGCGGCACGTTGATCTGGTAGGCGGAGAAGGTCGGCCCCAGTTCCGGCGTCTGCGCCGCCCGCTTGACGAAGGCGTTCACCGCGCCGCTCAGCGCCTCATAGCCCAGGTTCCCGCGGTCCTCCAACTGCATCTTGAAGCCGCCCAGCTGCCCCAGCCCCATCACCGGCGGCGGCGGGAAGATGGCGACGAAGGCCTCCTTCAGCCCGGCATAGCGCTTCTGCAAATCCATGGCGATGGCCCCGGCCGACAGCGACGGATCCTTGCGCTCGGCAAAGGGCTTCAGCGTGACGAAGACGATGCCGGCGCTGGAGCTGTTGGTGAAGCCGTTGACCGACAGCCCCGGAAAGGCCACCGCGCTCTGCACGCCGGGGCGCTTCAGCGCGATGTCGGTCATCTCGCGGATCACCGCCTCCGTCCGGTCGAGCGAGGCGCCGTTGGGAAGCTGGGCGAAGCTGATCAGATACTCCTTGTCCTGCATCGGCACGAAGCCCGACGGCACCGTGCGGCCGAGCAGCACCGTGGCGCCGATCAGCAGCGCATAGACCGCCAGCATCACGCCCTTGCGCCGCACCACCCCGCCGACACCGCGGCCATAGCCCTCCGACGCCCGGTGGAACACCCGGTTGAACAGCCGGAAGAAGCCGCCGAACACCCGGTTCATCGCACGGGTCAGCCAGTCCTGCGGCTCGTCATGGCCGCGCAGCAGCACCGCCGCCAGGGCCGGCGACAGCGTCAGCGAGTTGAAGGCGGAAATCACGGTGGAGATCGCGATGGTCATCGCGAACTGCTTGTAGAACTCGCCGGTCAGGCCGGTCATCGCCGCCAGCGGCACGAAGACGGCGACCAGCGTCAGCGCAATCGCGATGATCGGCCCGCTGACCTCCTGCATGGCGCGGATGGTGGCGTCGCGGGCCGACAGGCCGGACGCGATGTTGCGCTCCACATTCTCGACCACGACGATGGCGTCGTCGACGACGATGCCGATGGCCAGCACCATGCCGAACAGCGACAGCGCGTTGATCGAGAAGCCGAAGGCCAGCAGCAGCGAGAAGGTGCCGACGATGGAGATCGGCACCGCCAGCAGCGGAATGATCGACGCCCGCCAGGTCTGCAGGAAGATGATCACCACCAGCACGACCAGCGCCACCGCCTCCAGCAGCGTGTGCACCACCGCCTCGATGGAGGAGCGGACGAACTGCGTCGGGTCGTAGACGATGGAATAATCCACCCCCTCCGGCATGTCGCCCTTCAGCTCCGCCATCACCTTGCGCACCTCGTCGGAGATGGCGAGCGCGTTGGCGTCCGGCGTCTGGGTGATGCCGAGCGCCACCGCCGGCTTGTTGTCGAGCAGAGAGCGCAGCCCATATTGCGCCGCCGCCAGCTCCACCCGCGCCACGTCGCGCAGGCGGGTGACGCCGCCGTCCTCGCCGGTCTTCAGCACGATGTCGCCGAACTCGTCGGCGGTTTTCAGCCGGCCGCGCGCATTGATCGACAGCTGCATCGGCACGTCGGGCAGCGAGGGCGAGGCGCCGATCACGCCGGCCGCCACCTGGACATTCTGCTCGCGGATGGCATTGACCACGTCGGTGGCGGTCAGCCCGCGCTGCGCCACCTTGCCGGGGTCGAGCCACACCCGCATCGCATAGTCGCCGGCGCCCCACACCTGCACCTCGCCGACACCGGCGATGCGGGTCAGCCGGTCCTTGACGTTCAATACCGCGTAGTTGCGCAGGTACGTCATGTCATAGCGGTCGTTGGGCGACAGCAGATGCACGACCATGGTCAGCGTCGGCGAACTCTTGACCGTGGTGACTCCGAGCCGCTGCACGTCGGCCGGCAGCCGCGGCATCGCCTGCGCCACGCGGTTCTGCACCAGTTGCTGCGCCTTGTCCGCGTCGGTGCCCAGCTTGAAGGTCACGGTCAGCGCCATGTTGCCGTCGCTGTTCGCCTGCGACTGCATATAGAGCATGCCTTCGACGCCGTTGATCTGCTCCTCCAGCGGGGAGGCGACGGTCTCGGCGATCACCTTGGGGTTGGCGCCGGGGAACTGCGCGCGCACCACGACGGACGGCGGCACCACCTCCGGATATTCGGAAATCGGCAGGCGGAACACCGCGATGGCCCCCGCCAGGAACAGCGCCACCGACAGCACGCCGGCAAAGATCGGCCGGTCGATGAAGAATTTCGAGATGTTCATCTGGGGTCTCCGAGGGCGTGCGCTTCGGTTCCCTCTCCCGCCCCGGGAGAGGGAAGGGGCCCGCCGCGAAGCGGTGGGAAGGGTGAGGGGGCGTGCAAGAATCCCGTACCGCACGGTTCCTTGGATCACCCCTCACCCTCCCCACGCCTGACGGCGCGGGTCCCCTCCCTCTCCCGGGGCGGGAGAGGGCTGATAAGGCGCATGCCCTTGTTGTTTCTTACCGCGCCGCCGTCTGGGTCTTCTCAGTCCCCATGGCGACCATCTTCGGCGTGACCGCCATGCCCGGCCGGGCGTGCTGGGTGCCGTTGACGACCACGCGCTCGCCGGCCGCCAGCCCGTCGGTCACCACGCGCAGCCCGTTCTGCAGCGCGCCGAGCTTCACCGGCCGGTACTCCACCTTGTTCTCCTGCGTCACCACCAGGACGAATTTCTTGTCCTGGTCGGTACCGATGGCGCGGTCATCGACCAGCAGCGCGTCATAGGGCTTGGTGCCCCCCACCTTCACCCGTGCATACAGCCCCGGCACCAGCACGCCGTCGGCATTGTCGAAGCGGGCGCGCACGCGGATGGTGCCGGACACGCTGTCCAGCCGGTTGTCCACATACTCCACCATGCCGTCGCGCGAGTAATCCTCCTCGTTGGCAAGGCCGAGCCGGACCGGGATCGTCCCGGAATCCCGCATCGGCGCGATGTGGCGCAGATAGGTCTGCTCATCGACGTCGAAGGAGGCGTAGATCGGCGATTCCGACACCAGAGTCGTCAGCGGCTCCGCGGCGGCACCGGCGGCCACCACATTGCCGACCGTCCGTTCCGCCCGCGACACCCGGCCCGACACCGGCGCCGTCACCCGCGTGTAGCCGAGATTGAGCCGCGCGATCTCCAGCGCCGCCTGCGCCGCCTTCAGGTTGGCGGTCGCCTCGCGGGCGGCATTGTCCTTCTGGTCCATGGTGCTGCGCGAGATGGTGTCGTCGCGCACCAGCTTCTGCGCGCGGTCGAGGTCGGCGGCGGTCAGCCGCACCCGCGCCTGCGCCGCCGCGACCTGCGCCTCGGCCCGCGCCACCTCCGCCTCATAGGGGCGGGGGTCGATGGTGAACAGCACGTCGCCCTTCTTCACCAGCGCGCCGTTGCGGAAATGCACGGCGACGATGGTGCCGGGCACCTGCGGCCGGATATCGACGCGGTCCACCGCCTCCAGCCGCCCGGAATAGGACTGCCAGTCCGTCACCGGCCGGGCCAGCACGGTGGCGACATCCACCTCGGCCGGCGGCGGGGCGGGAGTTTCGGAGGCCGTTTGTGCCTCGGCCGGGCTGCGCAGAGTGACGGCGCCGGTCAGTGCCGCCACGGACACGCCGGCCGCGATCAGTAGGGAAAGTGTCTTGCGGGACATGGGTTTTACCTGTGGCTCGAAGTGTCGGGATGGGCGCCGGTCAGGCGGCGCCGGAAGAAATCGGCGGCGGCGGCCAGCGCCGGCGCGTGTTGGGCGAGGCCGGCATGGCTGACGCCGGCAAAGCGGGTGACCTCGGTCGGCACCCCGGCGTCGATCAGCCGGGCGGCATAGCTTTCCGCCTCCGGCCGCAGCACGTCGTTCTGCGCCGTGGCGATCATGATCGGCGGTAGCCGGCCGAGCCGGCGCGATTCCAGGGGCGCCGCATAGGGATGCAGCCGCAGCGCCGCCTCCGGCAGATAGGCGCGGTAACAGCGCGCGCAGTCTGTCACGCTGCCTTCGCCGTCCCCCACGCGCGTCAAACTCGGGTCGAGCATCGGCCCGAGCAGCGCCTGCGCCGCGATCTCCGGCCCGCCGCGGTCGCGGGCGAGCAGGGTGAGCGACACCGCGACATGCCCGCCGGCATCATGCCCGGCGACGCCCAGCGGCCCGGCCCGCTCCGCCAGCCAGAGGGCCGCGGCATGGGCATCCTCGATGGCGGCGGGAAAGGGATGGGCGGGAGCCAGCGCATAGCCGACCGCCACCACCAGCGCCGGAATGCTCTCCGCCAGCGCCATCGCCGGCACCTCGACATCCTCGACCGACCCGGAGGTGAAGCCGCCGCCATGGAAATACAGCACGCCCGGCAGCGGCCCGGGAAGCGCCGGCCGATACAGGCACAGCGGGACCTCGCGGCCCTCCACCCTCAGCGACGTGCGTGAACGTTCCATCCCGATCCGGCGCCCTGGCGCCCCTCCTGCAATGCGGCAAGAGCAATAATGTGCAAGCGCCCGGGTGGGATAAAGCCGCTGCGGCTGGGAACAGAATTCAGCCGGGACGAACAATCGCGGCGGGGTGGCGGTGGTCATTTGCGGGGAACGGGCTATTCGGGCCGGTGCCGTCCTGGCGCGAAGGGCGTTCGCGTCCGGCTGCACGATCCTATATGCTCAACGGAAAGCATAACGTGGGAGGATGCGGGAATGCGCTATCACATCACGGGGAGTTCTCAAGTTGGCGTAATGGGCCTGAAGCGGGACACTCTCGAAGGTGCGCTCAAGAAGGCCAACGAACTCCGCCAGCAAGGCATCTATAACGACGTGCAGATCATTGATACCGAGACGGGAGATGCCGTCAAAGAGCCGTTGCCTGACGGCGGTCGGGAAGGGAATTGAGCCATGCCCAAGGGGCCCCTAGGCAGTCCGCCATCGTGCTCATGGACGACCTGCGCATCCGGCTGAACAACCGGGTGCAGATCACCACCGACGGGCACAAAGCGTATCTGGAAGCGGTGGAATGAGCCTTCGGCGGGGACGTTGACTAGGCCCGGCTCATCAAGCTCTTTGGCGACGTTCCGGAGTCACACAAGGGCCACGATTGGCAGGGGAGGTTATGATGTCCGAGCCCATGGGGCGCTTCATGTGGACTCCGCACAGTCGCTCGACCGACAGCGGAACGCACGAGCCGATCGAGGAACTCACACGGGTGGCGCTGTCCAAGCCGGTTGAGACCGAGGACGGCGTGCTGCCTGCCGGGTCGATGGGGACCGTCGTCGGCGTGTACCGGGGTGGCGCCGCCTACGAGGTCGAGTTCGCGAAGCCCTTCCACACCGTCGCGACCGTTATGCCGGACGCCATTCGACATGCACGTGCCTGACGCCGACAAGGCGACGCTGGACCTCAAGAAGCTCACCCATCACCTGCTGGTACCCGATCACCCCGAAGGAGGCCCGAAGGCCAAATTCTTCATGGCTTGCGGTTACAGCCATGACAATGTTACCGCCTTCGAGGCGGCGCTGCCGCCGCATCGGGTCAGACCTGATCCCACATTGCCGCTATAAACCGGCAAGCGGCCTCAATGTCATTCACCCTACGGACGTTGCTGTTAGGGGCTTGGAACACCTCCCCATGCTGAACGTCTATCGACATGCAAAGCCGATTGGACGGGACACGTTCTGATTGGATGTTCTGCTCAATGTGAAGCCGCGCCAATGCGGCGACGCAGTAGCCCATTTCCTGACGCCGCGCTCTCGCAGAGTCCGTGTCCGCGTCGTCCTGAGTCATTCTCAGAATTGCTGCCCCTATCTGCTGCTGGCTCCGACTCGATCCATGGACCAGCATGTCGGCGCGCACAGAGATCTCGACACCTTGTATTGTCAGCTTTGGCTGGCTGTTTGGGGCGAGAATGAACTGAAACGCGGATAGCCTATTGGACATTCTCTGAATAGCGTGCAGTACTTCAATAGAATGACGTGCATCTTCTTTCCTCATGCTACTCTCAGAGGGATCATCCATCCGTTGAGAAAGCATATTCTCAGCAGTAACAAGGCAATTCACAGGGCGACGAATATCTGTTAAATATTGGCAGATTGCTGCCCTTGCGTCGCGATATCGGATGATAGGTGGAGTTTGAGGGTTCTTGGCCCTTCGAATGATACTTACCCTTGCCGTGTCAGACGACACCATGAAGAGGGCAAGTTCGTTGGTGGAAATCCTGGGCGCTTGCCGCACCGGGGGAAAAGCGATGGCCATGGACGATATCCTCATGAGCGCGAAGATCGGTGAGGGGCGGAGTGTTCATATTGCCACCCTTTCGCGTCAGACGATAGTTGACTCAGGAGCAGAGCACCTTGGGTTCAGTGGGTACTTTGTTTTCGAAGCTAGCGATCTCCCTGGCAATGGTGGCATCGACGTTCTCGGGAAGGCTCAGTCATTTGAAGCCGCCCTGCGATTGGCCGATATAATCGCTGCTGGATTGCGAACGACGTTCGTGCACGAAAGCGATAATGCTTTCATTGCGTGCGGCCACGCCGACTGACTCACTCATATTGACCATCCGCTCTGTATTCGCTGAGCGTATGCACTGCCGCTCTGATGGCCTCGTTCTGCCATCTCCGAGTCGCACCAAAAGCAGGCCGAAATGAACATCATGTTCTTGTTTGGGTGCCTGACCGATCTTCATGTCACTGTCAGTGACGGGGGCCGAATGCGGCGCTTTTGAGGCGCAACTATGCTTGTACGCATCGCGGGAAATCGCGAATTCGTCATAAATGTCTTTATTTATCAATGTATTACGGCTTGAGAAGAATTATCATTTGCGCTTCTTGAAGTCCCCGCAGTCAACCTGTGGGGCGCAGCGGAGACCAGCAGCAATATTACTGGTAACGGCGGCGCTTGACAGCAACCTACGGACTTGCTCATTTGTCTCTATGCACTACTCGACGCGACACACGTCGCTACGCCGCGCCCTTAGAGCGCTGGTGCGAAATCCCCTAGGCAACGAAGGAGGCCGCAAGGCCACAACGCCCTAACTTTGTCCGGCGTCAGAAGCCCAGCTAGCGATATGCGGCTGAGCGGACACTCCCCGGTCTCGGAATCCTACCTCCGAAACCAGGGAGAGCCACTTTAGGACTTAACCGCACAAGCTGAGCACTTGACTCGCGGTTCATGCTTTTGGGAAAGCGGAATTACGCTAACGCATGAACTCGCTCTTTTCAAGGGTCAAGTGCTCCTGAACCTTCCGTCAAGGAGCACAAAAATGGAACTCCACTCTCCGCGTCGCGCCAACTTCATGAAAGCTTGTTACGTTAAGTGGCTGGTTGGTGTAGAGGGCACGACACAGACTGAGGCGGCAATCCAAGTTGGCCTCAATGTTGGAACGGTGAACCATATCATCCATGGTCGCCGCTATCGCAGCGCGCGGCCTATTTGCCCACCTAAGTATCGGCAGTAATCCGGATCAACGCTGCGGATCGGTTGCGCCCTCTGGCGAAGCGATCCGCAGCGTTGCGCATCCGATGGCCGTCAGCATTTGAAGCATGAAAGTGGCTTTGAATGCCCCCGTCCGGTCTTGTTGCTGACGTTCCTACCGCCTCCGCACAAAAATGTGGCGCAACGCCCTCGCAAACGCCAAAAAGCGGGCGACGTACATCCCCCGGCAACAGCGCCGTTCCACCCATCTTCGGACAGAACCTTCATGGCAGATTACTTCCCGCGTTGGCCGCTCGCGGCCGGCCCCGTCGTCCAGCCGGACGAGCGCCTTCCCTGGGGCTCGACGCTGACGCTCGGCATCCAGCATCTTGTCGCCATGTCCGGCTCGACCATCCTCGGGCCGCTGCTGATGGGGTTCGATCCGAACCTCGCGGTGCTGTTTTCCGGTATCGGCACGCTGCTGTTCCTCGTGCTCACCGCCGGGCGGGTGCCGAGCTATCTCGGGTCCTCCTTCTCCTTCATCGCCGTGGTGATCGCGGTCACCGGCTACACCGGCCAGGGGCCCAACCCGAACATCGGGCCGGCGCTGGGCGGCATCATCGCGGCCGGCGTGGTCTATGTCCTCATCGGCCTGCTGGTCAGCTACACCAGCACCGGCTGGATCGAGCGGCTGATGCCGCCGGCGGTGACCGGCGCCGTCGGCGCGGCGATCGGCCTCAACCTGTCGCCGGTCGCCGTCAAGGGCATCGAGGGCAGCGGTCCGCACACCCTCGTCGCCCTGTTCACGCTGGTCGCCACCGCCGTCATTGCGGTCTATGCGCCGCTCGCCATCCGGCGGCTCTCGATCCTCGCCGGCATCGCCGCCGGCTATGTCTTCTATGTGGTTCTCGCCAACGGCTTCGGTCTGCTGCCGCCGGTCAGCTTCGCCGAGTTGGCCACCGCCCCGTGGTTCGGCATGCCGGCCTTCCGCACACCGACCTTCGACGCCGGCGCCATGGCGCTCGTCGCCCCCATCGCCTTCATCCTGGTCGCCGAGAATCTCGGCCACATCAAGGCCATCGGCGCCATGACCGGGCGCAACCTCGACCGCTTCATCGGCCGCGGCTTCATCGGCGACGGCATCGCCACCATCGTCTCGGGCAGCGGCGGCGGCACCGGCGTCACCACCTATGTCGAGAACATGGGCGTGATGGCGGTCACCCGCGTCTTCTCCACCCTGATCTTCGTCGTTGCCGCCATCGCCGCCATCCTGCTGGGCTTCTCGCCGAAGTTCGGCGCCCTGCTGCGGACGATCCCGGCGCCGGTGCTGGGCGGGCTGGCGACCGTCGTCTTCGGCCTGATCGCCGCGGCGATGGTGCGGCTGTGGGTCGACAACCGCGTCGATTTCTCCGATCCGCGCAACCTCATCACCGTAGGCGTGACGCTGGTTCTCGGCGCCGGCAACTTCACCATTTCCACCGGCGGCTTCTCCATCGGCGGCATCGGCACCGCGACCATCGCGGCGATCGGCCTCTATCAGCTGCTCGGCATCGGCCGTGCGCGCGAGACCGCCCGCACCGCGTCCCAGCCGGCGGCCACCACTCTGCACTGACGCTGAAACCCTGGGAGAGCGCCTTCCCGGCCTTGCCGGTAACGACCATCACCGGCAAGTCCCGTTTTTTCAAAAAACCCGCCACATCAGGACTAAAGTCCCATAGCCTCTCCGCAAAGCCCCACCAACCTGCGGAGAAAGACCATGCCCCTCGACAGCCGCACCCTCGCCGCCGAGCGTTTCCCCTGCTGGGCCGAAGAGCCGCCGGTCCCCTCCGAAGGCTCCCTGGTCCCCGGTTCCCAGTTCCACGAGGAGCAGTGGATCATGGCCGCCGGCATGCTGGCCCGCGGCAACAGCTTTCTCCAGGTCTCCCGCGCCATGGGCTGCAGCCGGACGACTCTCTGGCGCGCCTATTACGGTTCCAAGGATTTCCGTCACAGGGTCTGGTGGGAGCGTCAGGCGCTGAACCGCGAGGCCGAACTCCGCCTCTCCTCCCTCCGCGCCCTGGTCGCCGAGCAGATCGAACGGCTGGTTTCGGCCGGCGACCCCTCCACCGTCCGTTGGCTGGCCGAGCGGCTCGGCCTGTTCGCCGGCCTGGACGCCGCGGCCGGCAAAGCCGCTCTCAAGCCCGCCCCGACACCTGAAGACCCGCCCGCCGTCACCGTCCCCGAACTGGACGACGACCTCCCCGGCGAACTGCGCGAGCGCACGCCGCCCGATCCCGAGATGATCGCCGCCATCCTGGCCCGTCCGGAATCCGAAGGTCCGAAGGGCATCTTCCCCTTCACCGTCAACCAGTACGAGCCCTATCCCAACCTCAACCCCGGCCCGGTGCCCCGCCGCGGTGCCGGTGCTTTCTCCCGCCGCCGGTAGATGGAACACCCGCCGGAAACTGTTCCACGCTGTTCCATCCCACCGCCTCTTGAACTACGCCTTTCTCCCTCTCCCCGGGGGGGAGAGGGGACTCTGCCGGTTGCTATTCGCCTATCTTCGGCGGACACTCTCCGCGCTTGATGGGGGCCGCGCCCGGCGCTGGCCGTGGTTGGAAAGGACGGGATCCGTATGGACAAGCTGCATGCGATGCGCGTCTTCATCCGGGTGGTCGAAGCGAACAGCTTCACCAAGGCGGCGGAAACGCTGGGGCTGCCGCGCGCCTCGGTGACGACGACGGTCCAGAATCTGGAGGCGGCGCTGGGCGTGCGCCTGCTCCAGCGCACCACCCGGAAGCTCAGCCTGACGCTGGACGGCGCCGCCTATCTGGAGGGGGCGACCCGCATCCTGTCGGAAATCGACGAGATCGAATCCACCTTCACCAGCGCGCGCAAGACGCCGCGCGGCCGGCTGCGGGTGGACATGCCGGGTTCCATCGGCCGGCTGGTCATCATCCCCTCGATCCACGAATTCCACGCCAAATACCCGGACATCGAGCTGATGCTGGGTCTGGGCGACCGTCCCATCGATCTGGTGCAGGAGGGGGTGGATTGCGTGGTCCGCATCGGCGAGCTGGCGGATTCCAGCCTGCTGGCGCGGCGCATCGGCGCCATGCAGCAGATCACCTGCGCCACCCCGGCCTATCTCGCCGAGCATGGCGAGCCGAAGACGATCGAGGATTTGGAGCGCCACATCGCGGTGAATTATTTCAGCAACCGCACCGGGCGGAACATGGAGTTCTGCTTCCAGCGCGACGGCGCGGTGGAGGAGGTCGCCATGAAGGGCGTCGTCTCCGTCAACGACGCCGACGCCTATGTCACCTGCGGCCTGGAAGGGCAGGGCATCCTGCAGCCCGCCCGCTTCATGGTGCTGCCGCATCTGCGCAGCGGCGCCCTGCGTGAGATTCTGCGCGACTGGCGGCCGCCCCGCATCCCGATCTCCGCCGTCTACCCGCACAACCGGCACCTGTCGCCGAAGGTGCGGGTCTTCGTCGACTGGCTGGCCGAACTGTTCGAACGCTGCCCCCTGCTCCAGGGCGAGGAGCTGCCGGGCGATCTGTGCGAAAAGCAGACGGCCCCGGTGATGGAACGGGAAGGCGCCTGCGAGTGCGTGATGTGAGGTCTACCGGGCACCCTCCAACCCCATCTCCATCAGGGCCCGGTAAGCCATCAGGTCCTCGTGCATCCGCAGGAACACGGCGTATTTGGCGTCGTGGTAGGCCCGCATCCGCCCCTCGGCCGGCTTGATGCTGCGGCCGGCGCGGCTCATCCCGGCCATGCCGGCGGCGATGTCCGTGAAGGCGCCCGCCGCCACCGCTCCCAGCACGGCGGCGCCGAGCAGCACCGCCTCCGGCTCCTCCGGCAGGACCAGGGTGCAGCCGGTGGCATCGGCATGGGCCTCCAGGAACACCGGATTCTTGGTGCCGCCGCCGCAGGCGAGGATGGTGTCGATGGCATAGCCCCGCTCGTTCATCGCCGCCACGATGTGCCGGGTGCCATAGGCCACCGCCTGCACCGTCGCCAGATAGAGCAGCGCCAGATCCTCCAGCCCGTCCGACAGCCGAAGCCCGCTGATGGCGCCGCGCAGGCTCGCATCCGCCCGCGGCGAGCGGTTACCGTGGAAGTCGGGCAGCACATGCAGGTCACGCGTCAGCATCGCCACCGGTCCGCCGCTGCGCTCCGCAAGATCCGCCAACTCCTCGTTCAGCAGTTGATAGACCGTGGTGCCGCGCCGCTGGGCCTCAAGGGCAAGCTCGGCATGGCGGGGATGGCCCTGGACGACATGGTCGATCAGCGCCCCGGTCGCCGACTGCCCGCCCTCGTTCAGCCAAAGCCCCGGCAGCATGGCCGAATGATAGGGACCCCAGACGCCGGGGATGAAGCGCGGCGCTGCCGGACTCATCACCATATGGCAGCTCGACGTGCCGCCGATCAGCGCCAGCCGCCGGTCGAAATCGACGCTGTCCGACGCCTCCAGCGGCACGCCGATCACCCCGATCCCGCCGGCATGGGCGTCGATCAGCGAGGTGCCGACCGCGATGCCCGGCGTCAGCCCAAGCTCGCGCGCCGCCTCCGCCGTCAGCCCACCGGCGATGGCGCTGCCGACCTCGCCGACATCGGTGCCGATGCGGGCATGGCCCTCATCCACCAGATCGCCCAGTCCGATGGCGCGGAGATAGCCGTCGTCCCACCGTCCCTCATGCCCCAGATAGGTCCACTTGCACACCAGAGAGCACAGCGACCGCCGCGTCGCCCCGGTCGCCCGCCAGGTCAGGAAGTCCGGCAGGTCGAAGAAGTGGGCGGCGCGGCTCCAGCTGGCCGGGAGGTTTTCCTTCAGCCACAGCAGCTTCGGCGTCTGCATCTCCGGCGACAGCCGCCCGCCGACATAGCGCAGCACCTCATGCCCGCCGGCGTTGATGCGGTCGGTCTGGTCGATGGCGCGATGGTCCATCCAGACGATGACGTTACGGGAATCGTCCCCATCCGGATCGACCGTCACCGGCCGCCCGGCGGCGTCCAGCACCACCAGCGAACAGGTGGCGTCGAAGCCGATGCCGACCACCTCCGGCCTTTCGGTGCATGCGGCCAACGCCTCCTGCACCGCGACGCAGACGGCGGCCCAGATGTCGTCGGAGGACTGCTCCGCCCACTCCGGATCGGGCTTCCACATCCGGATGGGGCGGGAGGCGGCGGCCAGCCGGCGCCCGGCAAGGTCGAAGATGCCGGCGCGGGCGCTGCCGGTCCCCACGTCGACTCCGATCACGGCGCGCGTCATGGCGTGTCCTCCGTCCGACGCTTGGAGTGCGATCGCTTCAGACGGAATCGTCTGAAGCGTGAATCGCACGGAAAATCAAAAAAGCTAAAGGCTGGCGCAGAAGGCCTCGAACGCCTCGCGGCTGGCATAGGATTTCTGGGTGCCCGGCCGGGTGATGCTGTCGGCGGCATAGCGCACCGCCATGTGAAGCGCGGCGTCGAGGTCGCGGTTCTCGACATAATAGCGCGCGAAGCTGCCGATGAAGGCGTCGCCGGCCCCGGTGGTGTCGACCGGCGTGACCCGCACCGGCTCGATCCGCCGCGTCTCCTCGCCCTTCGTCACCAACAACGCCCCTCGCGCGCCCAGCGTGACGATGACGGTGCGGATGCCGCGCTCGATCAGCGACTTCGCCGCCGTCTCGGCCTCCGCCTCCGACGTGACCGGCAGTCCGGAGATGGTCGCCAGCTCCGTCTGGTTCGGCACCAGGAAGGTCACCTGCTCGATCCGCTTGGGGTCGAGATCGGCAGGCGCCGGGGCCGGGTTCAGCAGGGTTTCGATGCCATGCCGCGCGCCGAACTCGATGGTGTGGTAAATCGTCTCCAGCGGGACTTCCAACTGCATGACGATCAGGTCGCAGCCCTTCAGATCCTCGGCGGCGCGGTCGACGTCGGCCGGCGACAGCAGCGCGTTGGCGCCCTTGATGATCAGGATGCTGTTCTCGCCCGACGGCTCGACGAAGATCGGGGCGACGCCGCTGGAGGTGCCGGGCACCCGCTCGACATAGCGGGTGTCGATGCCCGACGCTTCGAAGTTGCGGATGGTGTTGTCGGCGAAGATGTCGTCGCCGACCTTGGTGACCATCATCACCTCCGCGCCCAGCCGGGCGGCGGCGATGGCCTGGTTGGCGCCCTTGCCGCCGCAGCCCATCTCGAAGCGCGGCGCCTCGATGGTCTCGCCGGGGCCGGGCATGCGGGCGGTGTAGGTGATCAGGTCGACCATGTTGCTGCCGACCACGGCGATCTTGCCCATCTTCGGTATCTCCTCTCACAGCGCCCGGATGGCGCATTCCTCGGCTTCGGCCTCGTCGGCGGTCAGATAGCCCAGCCGGACGGAAAAGCGCCGCGTCTCGCCGCCCGCCAGTTTCTGGACATTGCCCTTCATCGCCTCCGCAGCATAGCCCTCCGGCTCGCATGTGGAGGGCAGTGCGAAGGCGCAAACCTTCTGATCGCTGTTGACCAGCACCCAGCGCACCGTCTTGGGGAACTCCCGCGTGCTGTAGGCGATGTGGAAGGCGTCGCCCTCGCGCCGCCGCATCATCACCGCGGTACCGCCCTCCTCGTCGGTGCGCAGGCCGCGGATGTAGAAGACCTGCTCGGGGTCGTAGCGCTCGGGCTCGTCCAGCACCTCCATCACCGCCGGATCGCGGGCGAGGTCGGACAGCAGCGCGTCATAGGCCGGGCTGCGCGGCACATGGGCCGGCACCACCGTGCGAACCGCCGTCGCCTCCGGCGTGAAGGGAGCCGGCTGGACGATGCGAGCGCCCTCGGCGAAGGCGAAATTGACGTGGCACATGTACATCAGGTCCATCGCCGCTCCCGACAGGTTCTCCACCTCCATCCGGATGTCGAACAGCGCGGAGCCGGGGCGCAGCGCCACGCGTGGGCGGGCGACATAGTGGGCGCCGAAACCCATCACATACTCACGCCGGCCGGTGACCGCCATGTATGGGCCTTCGTCGTCCTCCCCCACCTCCAGCCCGGCGGCATCCATCGGGGCGCAGGGCATCTCGCCATGCAGAAGGTGGCTGTCCTGCGGACCCGGGCAGCCGTTGCGCAGCAGCCCGGAATGGAAGGCGAAGCAGCCGTATGTGCCGACGATCTCGGTCGCCGGCCGCGGCATGTCGAACATGTTCGCCATGGTCAGGTCGACACCGTCGAACACGGCGTCCCACACCATTTGGCCGTAATAGGGCAGCACCACCAGATGCCCGCGCCGGTTGGACAGCCGCACCGCCTCGATCCCGCTGTCATAGCGGAACAGGCTGGCGGTCATGCCGTGCGCCTCGGCGACCGGGCGCTCCGCTTCGCCGAAGAAGCTTTTGCGGAAATGGATGGCGGTTCGGACGCTCATGTGATGTCCTCCCTGGAAGGCCGTCTAGCGGGTACGGTTCTTGTAGGCGTTGATGGCGATGACCAGCAGCAGGAACGCGCCCCAGATGAAGTCGATCAGGTGGTTGGAGAAACGCAGGATCTGGAAGCCGCTCGACAGCAGCATCAGCGCCACCACCGCGATGGTGATCCCCAGCACCGTTCCCCGGCCGCCAGCCGGGTTGGTGCCGCCCAACACCGCGATCAGCACCGCCTGCAACAGGTAGGAGTTGCCATAGTCCGACTTGGCCGCGTTGGTCCGCCCCGACAGGATGATCCCGGCGACCGACGCCAGAACGCCGGTCAGCATGTAGCTGTACAGCACCATCCGCTCCCGCTTCAGACCGGCGAACAGCGCCGCCTTCGGGTTGGTGCCGATCAGCATCAGATTGATGCCGAGCGCGGTGCGGGTCAGCAGGAAGGCGATCAGGACCGCGATCACCGCGAACAGCACGAAGGGCGTCGCCAGCCCCAGGATCTTGCCATTGCCGACGAAGGCCCAGGCGGCGGGAAAGCCGACGATGGCCGGCCCGCCGGTCAGCACGATGGCAAGCCCGGTGAAGACTTGCCCTGTCCCCAGCGTCGCCAGGATCGGTGTGATGCCCAGCCGGGTGATCAGCAGCCCGTTGACGGTCCCCGCCACCAGCCCGGTGCCGAGCGCGATGACCCCGCCCAGCAGGACGGTCAGGATCCCGGTGTCGGCGATGCCGGCCGCCCCCGCCATCTTGTGGAACAGTACGCCGGCCAGGATGCCCGACAGGTTGGCAACCCCCACCACCGACAGGTCGATGCCGCCTGTCAGCATGGCGATCATCATCGCGATGGAGAGCAGGCCCAGTTCGGGGAAGATGTAGGTGAGGGATTCGAAGTTGTAGTAACGGAGGAACTTGTCGGGGCTGAGCGCCGTCATCACGACGAAGATCAGCACCGTCATCACCAGCAGCTGGACGATGTTGTTGTCGCGGTTGACCAGACTGCGGATGTTCATTTGTGCCTTCATGCTCCCGCCTCCTCACGCCGTCCGGCGACGGTCGCGCCAAGCCGACAGGGCGGTCGCGACGATGACGATCGACCCCACGACGACGAGCTGCCAGGTGGTGTCCACGCGCATGATGATCAGGCTGTTCTTGACCATCACCAGCATGAAAACGCCGAGCATGGTGCCGAGAACGCTGCCCCGGCCGCCGAAGATCGACGCTCCGCCCAGCACCACCGCGGCGATCACGTCCAGTTCCAGCCCGACGAAATCGCGCGGGTTGGCCAGCCAGATCATGCCGCTGTGCAGAAGACCGGCAAAGCCGGCCAGCGCCCCGGCGACGCAGTAGACGAAGAAAATGGTCTTGCGCAGGTCGAAGCCGGCCCGCCGCGCCGCTTCCGGATCGCCGCCCAGCGCGTAGGCGCTGCGGCCGATCATGGTGTAGCGCAGCACCAGATGGATGAGGACCGCCAGCCCCAGATAGATCAGCACCATCGCCGTCAGGCCATAGGTGGTGCCGTCGGCCTTGGTCACGCTGACCACCTCGGTGCGGGCGAAGTCGATCAGCGCGGTCGGCATCTTGTTGATGTTGATCATGCTGGTGCCGACGACGCCCAGCAGGAAGCCGCGCACCATGGCGCTGGTGCCCAGCGTCACGATCAGCGGGATCATGCGGAATTTATAGACGAAGAAGCCGTTCACCGCGCCGAACAGCAACCCCATGACGGTGGCGGCCAGCAGCGGCAGGACGACGCCGTTGTATCCCAGCGCCAGCATACCCTTGATCGTCAGATACATGGCTGCGACGGCGAAGGCCGGGAACGACACGTCGATGCCGCCGGAGATCAGCACCAGCAGCACGCCCATCGCCATGATGCCGATGATGACGTTGCTGCGCATCAGGCTGAACAGGTTGTCGAGCTGCCAGAAGGCAGGGTTGATCGTGCCGATGAGGACCATGGCGAGCAGCAGGATGCCCGCGATGACCGTTTCCGACCGGCGGAGCAGGGCCATCGGTTCCTCCCCTCAGGTAAAGGTCTTGAGCCGGTCGCTGACCGTCTCTTCGGTGATGTCGGTGGCGGGCAGATCGTCGATGAAGCGCCCGCGATGCATCAGCACGATGCGGTTGCAGTTCTGCACCAGCTCCAGCACGTCGTCGGAGATCATCAGGACGGCGAGGCCGTGATGCTGCGCCAGCTCCCGGATCTTGGCATGGATTTCCGCCTTCGATCCGACGTCGACGCCCACCGTCGGGCCGTTCAGGATCAGCACGCGGGCGTCTGTCAGCAGCCAGCGGGCCAGAACCACGCGCTGCTGGTTGCCGCCGGACAGCTGCATCACCGGCTTCTCGGCGGTGGGTGTGGCGATCTGCATGGCGCGGACCATGCCCTGCGTCATCTCCTCGGCCTGGTCGCGGTCGATCACCAGCTTGGGTGCCAGCCGTTCATAGGAAGTGGCGAGCATGTTGCGCTTGATGCTCTGCGGCAGGAACAGCCCTTCAGTCAGGCGGTCCTCCGGCACATAGGCGATGCCGGCGGCGATGGCCTCCTGGGTCGTGCGCAGCCGCGCCGGCTTCCCGTCGATCAGGATCTCGCCACGGTGGTTCGGGACCATGCCGAACAGCGCCAGCGCCAGGTCGGTGCGTCCGGACCCCAGCAGGCCCGACAGCCCGACGATCTCACCCGGCCGGATGGCGAGGTTCAGCCCTTCGCATTTGCCGGGGACGGTCAGGTCGCGGATTTCCAGCCGGGGCGGCACCTGCGTGCCGGGCGGCGGGGTCCAGACATAAGGTTCGTTGAGGATGTCGCCGCCGGTCATGTGGCGGGTGATCAGCGCCTCGTCGAAGTCGCCGGTCGGCCCCTCCGCCACCTTGCGGCCGTTGCGGATGACGGTGATGCGCTCGCTGATCTCCAGCATTTCGCGCATCTTGTGACTGACGAACAGGATGGCGATGCCGCGCGCCTGGATGTCGCGGACGATGCGGAACAGCGTCTCGACCTCCTTGCGGGTCAGGGCGGTGGTCGGCTCGTCCATGATGATCAGGCGGGCGTCGGACATCAGGGCGCGGGCGATGGCGACCAGCTGCTTGCCGGCGGTCGGCAGCGAGGCGACCTCCGCATCCAGGTCCAGTTCCACGCCCAGCCGGTCCACCGCCTCGCGGGCGATGGCGCGGGTGCGCCGCCAGTTCATCAGGCGCCGCTTTTCGCCCAGATGGACGTTCATCGCCAGATTCTCGGCGACCGTCAAATTCCCGAACAGGGAAAAGTCCTGGTAGATGACCTGGACGCCACGGGCGATGGCGTCGATCGGCGTCATGCCGGTCACCGGCTTGCCGTCGATCAGGATTTCGCCGCCGTCCGGCTGATAGACGCCGGACATGATCTTGATGACGGTGGATTTGCCCGACCCGTTCTCTCCGGCCAGGCAATGGATCTCGCCTGGCCTGATGACCAGCGACATGGTGTCCAACGCGACGACGCCGGAAAACACCTTCCGGATGTCCCGGAGTTCGATGAAACCGTCTGACATGTCTTCCGCCCGGCGGTTCGAGGAAAGGATGAAGACGCGGGCGCCGGCAGCCGTTGCCGGCCATCGGCGCCCGCCCCCGGGGTCATCAGAAGTTGTAGGCGTCCATGTTGTCCTTGGTGACGCCGACCCAGCCCTGGCCGTAGAGCAGGTTCGGCTTCGCGCCCTTCGGGGTGGTCAGGTCGGTGTAGCCGGGCAAGCCGAGGTTCAGGCCGGCCTTGATCTGGTCCTTCTTACCGTCCAGCGCCATCACCGCCAGCATGTTCATGGCATAGCCGGCGACCGCCGGATCCCAGAACTGGATGTACTGGATGTCGCCCTGGGCCAGATACTGGCCGGCCACCGACACCAGACCCGTGCCGGAGAAGGACAGCTTGCCCTTCAGCCCGCGCTCGGCGATCAGACGCCCGGCACCGGCCGAGGTCGGCATCGGGCCGCCGATGATGCCCTTCAGGTCCGGATAGGTGGTCAGGACTTCCTTCAGCTTGTTGTAGTCGGTGTTGGCGTCGTCATAGGTCTCCAGACGGTTGGTCGCCAACTGCATCTTCGGGAAATGTTCCTTCTGATAGGCGATGGCGCCGTCGATCCATTCGTTCTGCGACTTGGACGTCAGGCTGCCGACCGTGCAGACATACTTGCCCTCGCCGCCCATCGCCTTGCCCAGCACTTCCATCAGCTTGGCGCCGTAGGCGAAGTTGTCAAAAGCCTCCAGCACATAGTCGGCGTTCTGGATGTTCGACGCCTCATGCGCGATCACCACGATGCCGCGGTCGCGCGCCTTCTTCAGCACAGGCTCCACCGCCTCGACGGAGAAGGGGACGATGGTGATGGCGTCCACGCCCTGGGCGATCAGGTTCTCGACCAGTTGGACCTGCGCCGCGGCATCGGCTTGGCTCGGCCCGACCATCCAGGTGTCGTGCCCGGTGTCGGCGGCGAACTGCTTCACGCCTTCGCGCATGCGGTCGAACCAGGCGATGCCATCGACCTTCACCACGGTGGCGATGGTGTACTTCTTCTTTGTGGCGTCGGACTTCAGCGTCTTGACGGCATCCGGGGTCGGAACCGGATCGGCGGCCATCGCCGGTCCGGCGACCAGCGATGCGGCGACGATGAGCGAAGACAGCAACTTCTTCATGTTGGCGTGACTCCCATGAGAGGCGATTCGCGCAGCACGGCAGAGACGGGAACCCGCAACCCACCGTCGGCGCCGGGGTGTTTGCCACCCCTTCCGCGTTCCGTTTTTCGTGATGCCGTGCCGGGTGGGACGGACGGAACTCCCGCCCGACCGGCACGCTGTGCGGCGTGCGCGCCGCCGGCGGGGTCAGCCGCCGACGATGGTCACGCTGGCGCTGGCGCCGATGCGCGAGGCACCGGCCGCGATCATGCGGCGGGCATCCTCGGTGGTCCGTACGCCGCCCGAAGCCTTGACACCCATGCCGTCGCCGACGGTCCGGCGCATCAGCGCCACATCCTCGACGGTGGCGCCGCCGCCGGCGAAGCCGGTGGAGGTCTTGACGAAATCGGCTCCGGCCTCCTGCGACAGTCGGCAGGCCAGCACCTTCTCCTCATCGGTGAGCAGGCTGGTCTCGATGATGACCTTCAGCAGGGCGTCGCCGCAGGCCCGCTTGACTGCGGCGATGTCGTCGCGCACCTCCGCCGTCCGTCCGGCTTTCAGCAGGCCAATCGGGATCACCATGTCGACCTCGCGGGCGCCGTGGCGCACCACCCACTCCGCCTCGTCCGCCTTGATCGCCGTTGGATCGGCGCCGAAGGGGAAGCAGATCACGGCGCAGGGCGCCACCGGCGATCCGGCCAGCCGTTCGCTCACGAGCGGAATGAAGATGGGGTTGACGCAGACCGCCTTGAAAACGTGCGCGCGCGCTTCGTCGCACAGCCGCTCAACATCGGCGGGCTGAGCATCCGGGCGCAACAGGGTGTGGTCGATGAACGGAGCCAGACCGGCCGGTTCGGTCGGAACGCTGGGCATGGGCATCTTGGTCCTCCCGGGGAGCCCCTTATCCCTTGGGGCCTCTCCTCCTTGTCGCCGGAATGCCGACACCGCTTCGAAGTTCGTTACGATGTTAACATTCTAACATTTTCTGAAAGGATAGTTTCACGCTGTCGCGCTCTGTGTCAAGATCAATGCATGCCCTTGTGATCCTGGCCACGGCCATCCCGCTTATTGGTTTGCGCCATTGGGATTAACTCGTCTGGATTGTATGGTGCGGCCGCGCGCAGGATGGGCGGAAACGGTGCGGGATGCGGACATGTCGATGAGAAGGGCTGAGCGTCTGAACCGGTTGCAGTCCGCGCTGGATGCCGGCGGCTACCTCCGGCTGAAGGATGCGGCGCGGCTGCTGGATGTTTCCGAAATGACGGTGCGGCGCGACATCGCGTCTTGCGGCGGGCGGTTCGCCTATCTCGGCGGCTACATCGCCGGCGGGCTGGAGAGCGCCGGCGGCATGGGCTATATCCTGGACCGCGAGCGGGACACTCACATCGAGATGAAGCGGGCCGCCTGCGAGGCGGCGGCGACCCTGCTGAAGCCGGGCGAGACGGTGTTCATCGACTGCGGCACCACCACCACCCATCTGGCCAGCCGCATCCCGGCCGACAGCCAGATCACCGTGGTCTGCTACGCGATGAACATCGCGGAGATCGTCTGCAAGAAGCCGGGCGTGCGCGTGGTCATGCTGGGCGGGCTCTATCACGCCTCCTCGGCGTCCTTTTCCAGTCCGGAGTCGCTGGAGATGCTACGCGGCATCGGCATCAACACCGCCTTCATCTCGGCCGGCGGCGTGCATGAGTCGCTGGGGATCAGCTGCTCCAACTTCCACGAGGTCGAGATCAAGCAGACCGCCATCGCCAACGCCGTGACCAAGGCGCTGGTGATCGACAGCAGCAAGTTCGATCAGGTCAAGCCGGCCTTCTTCGCCAAGCTCGACAGCTTCGGTTTCCTGTGCTGCGACAACGGGCTGGACAGTGTGCGGGCCGAGCGGTTGACCGCTGCCGGGGTGCACATCGTGCTGACATGACGCCTGGGTTCAGGTGCCGAGCACCAGCGCCCGATGGCTGGCCTGGATGCTGTCGATGATCGCCTGCCCGCGTTCCAGCAGATAGCTGCGCAACTGCGCATGCACCGGCAGCAGCGGCAGGCTGCGGCGGTGGGCGATGTACCAGGACCGCATCAAAGGCAGCCCTTCCACCTTCAATTCCCGCAGCATCCCCAGCGCCAGTTCCAAATCCACGGTGTGGCGGGACAGCAGGGCGACGCCGATGCCGGCCATGACCGCCTGCTTGATCGTCTCGTTGCTGCTGGAGGTCATGACGATGTGGGGGGTGAAGCCGCGGCCATTGAAGTAGGCGTCGGTCAGCGCCCGCGTGCCGGCGCCTTCCTCCCGGGCGATGAAGCCGCTGCCGGCCAGATCGGACAGGCGCAGGGCCGGGGCATCGGCCAGTGGATGGGTCGGCGCACAGATGATGATGCTGGGATGGCGGGCGAAGGGCTCGGCCAGCAACTCCTCCCCGTCCAGCGGGCGGCCCATGATGGCGAGGTCGACCTCGCCCTTGGCGACCATCGCATTCACCTCCCGCCGATTGCCGTCCTGGAGGTGGATCGACACGCCCGGCCGCTCCGCCTGGAAGCGGGAGACCATGTGCGGGGCGATGTATTTGGCGGTGCTGACCAGTCCGATGGTGACGTTGCCGCCGGTCACCCCCTTCAGCGCCTGCATCCGCCGGTCGGCATTGTCCAGCGCCTGGAGGATCAGCGTCGCATGTTCCAGCAGGTCGCGCCCGGCCTCCGTCAGGACGACGCGCCGGCCCACCCGCTCGAACAGCGGAAAACCGCAATGGCCCTCCACCTGCTTGATCTGGAACGAGACCGCGCCGGGGGTCAGGCCGAACTGCTCTGCCACCCGTGCGAAAGACAGGCTGCGGGCAGCGGCGGTGAAGATCTGAAGCTGGCGCAGGGTGGCGTGCTGGATGGTCATCGGCCGGCCCATTCATCAGGGATCCCTAGCCATATTATGCTGTGTATTTGAATTTTCCTCAACAGTACGTGCGGCTAACATTTTCATCGAACGAACCGAACGCCACCGGCGAGGTGAAGACGATGAATTACGTATCGACGACGCTCCCCAGCAGCCAGGAAGCCAGCAACGGGGTGGTGAGCGACCCCAAGGCCCGCTACCGGCCGGGCGTGCTGAAATACCGGCAGATGGGCTATTGGGAACCGGATTACGAACCGAAGGACACCGACGTGCTCGCTGTCTTCCGCATCACACCGCAGGACGGCGTCGATCCGGAGGAAGCGGCGGCGGCGGTCGCCGGTGAAAGCTCCACCGCCACCTGGACCGTGGTGTGGACCGACCGCCTGACCGACTGCGAGCGTTATCGCGCCAAGGCCTTCCGCGTCGATCCGGTGCCGGGCACGCCCGGCCAGTATTTCGCCTACATCGCCTATGAACTCGACCTGTTCGAGGAAGGGTCAATCGCCAACCTCACCGCGTCCATCATCGGTAACGTCTTCGGCTTCAAGCCTTTGAAGGGGCTGCGGCTGGAGGACATGCGGATCCCCGTCGCCTATCTGAAGACCTTCCAGGGGCCGGCGACCGGCATCGTGGTGGAGCGCGAGCGGCTCAATAATTTCGGCCGGCCGCTGCTGGGCGCCACCATGAAACCGAAGCTGGGTCTTTCCGGCCGCAACTATGGCCGCGTGGTGTACGAGGCGCTGAAAGGCGGGCTCGACTTCACCAAGGACGACGAGAACATCAACTCGCAGCCCTTCATGCATTGGCGCGACCGCTTCCTCTACTGCATGGAGGGGGTGAACCGCGCCACCGCCGAGACTGGAGAGATCAAGGGCACCTACCTGAACGTCACCGCCGCCACCATGGAGGACATGTACGAGCGGGCCGAGTTCGCCAAGGAGCTGGGCAGCGTCATCATCATGATCGATCTGGTGATCGGCTACACCGCCATCCAGTCGATGGCGAAGTGGGCGCGGCGCAACGACATGATCCTGCACCTGCACCGCGCCGGCCATTCCACCTACACCCGGCAGAAGAGCCACGGCGTGTCCTTCCGCGTGATCGCCAAGTGGATGCGCATGGCCGGCGTCGACCACATCCATGCCGGCACCGTCGTCGGCAAGCTGGAGGGCGATCCCAACGTCATCCGCGGCATTTACGACACCTGCCGCGAGACCCACGTCCCGCAGAACCTGCAGCACGGCATCTTCTTCGACCAACCCTGGGCCGGGCTGAAGCGGATGATGCCGGTGGCGTCCGGCGGCATCCATGCCGGACAGATGCACCAGTTGCTGACATACCTGGGCGAGGACGTGATCCTGCAGTTCGGCGGCGGCACCATCGGCCACCCCGACGGTATCCAGGCGGGCGCCACCGCCAACCGCGTCGCGCTGGAAACCATGGTCAAGGCTCGCAATGAAGGGCGCGACATCTGGAACGAGGGGCCGGAGATCCTGCGCGACGCCGCCCGCTGGTGCACACCGCTGCGCGCGGCGCTCGACACCTGGAAGGACGTCACCTTCGACTATGCCTCCACCGACAGCGTCGATTACGTCCCCACCCCCACCGCGGCGATGTGAAGGAGCGATTCCCATGCATTTGACCCAGGGCCAATTCTCCTTCCTGCCGGACCTGACGGACGAGGAGATCACGAAACAGGTGCAATATGCCCTCGACCAGGGCTGGGCGGTGGCGGTGGAGTTCACCGACGACCCGCACCCGCGCAACAGCTATTGGACGATGTGGGGCAACCCCATGTTCGACCTGCGCGACGCCAAGGGCGTGATGATGGAGATCGATGCCTGCCGCACCGCCCATCCCGACCAGTATGTGAAGGTCCTTGCCTTCGACAGCTCGCACGGCTTCGAGACGGTGCGCATGTCCTACCTGGTCAACCGTCCGGCCGTGGAGCCCGGTTTCGAGCTGCTGCGTGCCGAGGGGCCGGGGCGGCGCATCGGCTATACGGTGCGTAGCTATGCCACCGGCCGCCCGTCCGGCGAACGATATGGCGGGGAGACCCGTCATGGAACGTGAACCGGGGGAACGTGAGCTGGGACATGGATACCTTCTCGCCCCCTCGATCCTGTCCGCCGACTTCGCGCGGTTGGGCGAGGAGGTGGAGCGGGTGGTGGAGGCCGGCTGCGAGGTCGTCCATGTCGACGTGATGGACAACCACTACGTCCCCAACCTGACCATCGGTCCGCTGGTCTGCGCCGCGATCCGCCCCCGCACCCGCGCAATCATCGACGTTCACCTGATGGTGCGCCCGGTCGATGCGCTGGTGCCGCTGTTCGCCAACGCCGGCGCCGACATCATCAGCTTCCACCCGGAGGCGTCCGACCACCCCGACCGCACTCTGGCGCTGATCCGCGAGCAGGGCTGCCGTGCCGGGCTGGCGCTGAACCCGGCCACGCCTCTGGCGCATCTGGACCATGTGATGGACCGGCTGGACCTGATCGTCGTCATGTCGGTCAATCCCGGCTTTGGCGGCCAGTCCTTTATCCCCTCCGCCTTCGACAAGATCGCCGAGGTTCGCCACCGCATCGATCGCCACCGTGAGCGCACCGGCCGCGACATCCGGCTGGAGGTGGACGGCGGCATCAAGCCCGACAACATCCGCGCCGTCGCCGCCGCCGGAGCCGACGTCTTCGTTGCCGGTTCGGCAATCTTCGGGGCGGCGGACGCCGACGGCGGCTATCGCGGCGTGGTAGGGCGCATGCGGGCCGCCCTGATGACCGAACCGGAATGGAGGGCGGCATGAGCGAAGCAGCCGACCTTCTCGATCTGGAGACATGTGACCGCCCGGCCGATGCCCCCTCCGTCGATCTCGACGCGCTTTACCGCGACTCCGGCATCGGCGAGATGCTGGCGGGGATGGACCGCGAGCTGGTCGGGCTGACGCCGGTGAAGACCCGCATCCGCGAGATCGCCGCCCTGCTGCTGGTGGAACGCGCCCGCCGCAGCATCGGTCTTCGGGCGGAGCCGCCATCGCTGCACATGTGCTTCACCGGCAATCCCGGCACCGGCAAGACCACGGTCGCGCGGCGGATGGCCGGGCTTCTTCATGGGCTGGGTTACATCCGTCGCGATCATGTGGTCAGCGTCACCCGCGACGATCTGGTCGGCCAGTATATCGGCCACACCGCACCCAAGACGAAGGAGGTGCTGAAGCGCGCCATGGGCGGCGTGCTGTTCATCGACGAGGCCTATTACCTCTACCGGCCGGAGAACGAGCGCGACTATGGCCAGGAAGCCATCGAAATCCTGCTCCAGGTGATGGAGGACAACCGCGATGACCTCGTGGTGATCCTCGCCGGCTACCGGGACCGGATGGACATTTTCTTCCGCTCCAACCCCGGCATGGCGTCGCGCATCGCCCACCATGTCGATTTCCCCGACTATGAAGCGGATGAGCTGCTGGAGATCGCCCGGCTGATGACGGCCGGCATGCAGTACCGCTTCGCGCCGGAGGCTGAGCGGGCGATGGCCGACTACATCGTCTGCCGGATGGCGCAGCCGCGCTTCGCCAACGCCCGCTCCATCCGCAACGCACTCGACCGCGCCCGCCTGCGTCAGGCCAACCGCCTCTTCGAGGCGCGCAGCAGCGTCATCGGCGCCGCCGACCTGCTGACCATCGCCGAGGAGGACATCCGCCAAAGCCGCGTCTTCACACAATAGGCCGGCAACAAGCCGGCCGCACATAACACCGAGAGAGGGGGAACCGATGCCGCACCGTCACACGACCTTCAGCAAATTCATCATCGAGGACCAGCGCCGCCGCGGCGGGGCCGACACCGACCTGACCGCCCTGCTCAACGATGTGCAGACCGCGTGCAAGTTCATCGCCAGCGCCGCCGCCCGCGGGTCGCTGCAGCCTGCCGCTGGCCAGCCTGCCGCCCCGGCTCCGGAACCCGGCGTCAACGTCCATGGCGAGACGCAGAAGCCGCTGGACCTGATCGCCAACGAGATCATGCTGCGCACCTGCGAATATGGCGGCAAGCTCTGCGGCATGGCGTCGGAGGAGATGGAGGAGCCCTACCGCATCCCCCGGGAATACCCGCGCGGCCGCTATCTGCTGGCCTTCGACCCGCTGGACGGTTCGTCGAATGTGGACGTCAACCTGACGGTTGGCACAATCTTCTCCATCCTCAAGGCGCCCGACGGCGTGGAGGAGCCGGAGGTGGAGCATTTCCTCCAGCCCGGCACCCAGCAGGTGGCGGCGGGTTTCGCCCTCTACGGTCCGGCCGACATGATCATCGCCACCTTCGGCGAAGGCGTGCACGGCTTTACGCTGGACCGCGAGATCGGCGCCTACACCCTGACCCATCCGAACATGCGCATTCCCGACAATGTCTGCGAATTTGCCATCAACAGCTCCAACGCCCGCTTCTGGGAACCGCCGGTGCGCCAATATGTCGAGGAATGCATCAAGGGCAGCTCCGGCCCGCGCGAGGCGGATTTCAACATGCGCTGGATCGCGTCGCTGGTGGCGGAGGTCTACCGCATCCTGATCCGCGGCGGCGTCTTCCTCTATCCGCGCGATGCCCGTCCCACCCACAAGCCGGGACGGCTGCGGCTTCTCTACGAGGCGAACCCCATTGCCATGCTGGTGGAACAGGCGGGCGGGGCGGCCAGCACCGGACGGCAGCGCATCCTCGACATCAAGCCGATGGCCCTGCACCAGCGCGTGCCGGTGATCCTGGGGTCGAAGGCGGAGGTGGAGCGGCTGGTCGCCTATCACGCCGCCTACGACCGGGGGGAGGAACTGTCCTTCCATGCGCCGCTGTTCGGCAGCCGGTCGCTGTTCCTGGCGCCTGAGTCCGCGGCACTTGGTTGAGGGAGGAACACACCATGTCGGCCCGTCATCCGATCATCGTCGTCACCGGCTCCTCCGGCGCCGGGACCACCACCGTCACCCGCACCTTCCAGCAGATCTTCCGCCGGGAGGGTGTGTCCGCCGCCATCGTCGAGGGCGACAGCTTCCACCGCTACGACCGGCGGGAGATGCGCGCCAAGGTCGCCGAGGCGCAGGAGGAGCCCCATTCCACCTTCAGCCATTTCGGACCCGACGCCAACCTGTTCGAGGAGTTGGACGACCTGTTCCGCAGCTATGGCGAGACCGGTGGTGGTCGGTTCCGCAAGTACCTGCATGACGAGAAGGAGGCCGAACCCTATGGCCAGGAGCCCGGCACCTTCACGCCATGGGAGGAGATCGAACCGGGCACCGATCTGTTGTTCTACGAGGGCTTGCACGGCTGCGTTCGCACCGACCGCGTCGACCTCGCCCGTCACGCCGACCTGAAGATCGGCGTGGTTCCCATCGTCAACCTCGAATGGATCCAGAAGATCCACCGCGACCGCAACATGCGGGGCTATTCGGAAGAAGCCATCGTCGACACCATCCTGCGGCGCATGCCCGACTACGTGAAATACATCTGCCCGCAATTCAGCTGCACTGACGTGAATTTTCAGCGTGTTCCCACGGTGGACACCAGCAATCCCTTCATCGCCCGCGACATCCCGACGTCGGATGAGAGCATGCTGGTCATCCGCTTCACCCGGCCGAAGGGCATCGACTTCCCCTATCTGCTGTCGATGCTGAAGGACAGCTTCATGACCCGGCCCAACACCATCGTCTGTCCGGGCGACAAGATGGCGCTGGCGATGCAGCTCATCTTCACGCCGATGATCTGGCAACTCGCCGACCGCAAGAAGAAGGCGTTCTGAAGGGCGCCGGAAAGCCGATACCGGGGAGGACACCAGCCATGACTGCGTCGATGACCGCGGCCCAAGAGGTCCGCGAACAGGACCGGCTTGCCATGCCGCCAGCCGATATTCCCGATGAGAGTCCAGACAACGGCTCCGGCCGCCGTATGCTGGCGAACGCGCTGCGCATGCTCGCCATCGACGCGGTGGAGGCTGCGAACTCCGGCCATCCCGGCATGCCGATGGGCATGGCCGACATCGCCGAGGCGCTGTGGCACCGTCATCTGCGCCACAATCCGGCCGACCCGCGCTGGCCCGACCGCGACCGTTTCGTGCTGTCGAACGGGCACGGCTCCATGTTGCTCTACGCGCTGCTTCACCTGACCGGATACGATCTGCCGATGGAGGAACTGCGGCGTTTCCGGCAGCTCGGTTCGCGCACGCCGGGCCATCCGGAGTATGGGGTCACACCGGGGGTGGAGACGACCACCGGGCCGCTGGGGCAGGGCCTTGCGAACGCCGTCGGCATGGCCTTGACCGAACGGCTGCTGGGGGCGGAGTTCAACCGGCCTGGGCACCGGATCATCGATCACCGGACCTTCTGCTTCGTCGGCGACGGCTGCCTGATGGAGGGGATCAGCCACGAGGCCTGCTCGCTGGCCGGCACGCTGGGACTGGAAAAGCTGGTGGTCTTCTATGACGACAACGGTATTTCCATCGACGGCCCCGTCACCGGCTGGTTCGCCGACGACACGCCGCGGCGGTTCGAGGCCTATGGCTGGCGCGTGATCCGCGAGGTCGACGGCCACGATTCCAACGCACTCGACGCCGCCATCGACGAGGCGCTGACTTCCTGCGGCAAGCCGATATTGGTCTGTTGCCGGACGGTGATCGGCCACGGCTCCCCCACCCGTGCCGGGTCGGCCGATGTGCATGGCGCACCGCTCGGCGCCGGAGAGGTCGCGGCAACCAGGGCCGCGCTCGGCTGGACCTTTCCGCCCTTCGAACTGCCGGACGAGGTACGCGCCGGCTGGGACGCCCGGCGGCGCGGTGCCGCGGCGCAGGCCGATTGGCAGGCCCGCTTCGACGCCTATGCCGACGCCCACCCAGAGGCTGCGGCCGAGTTCCTGCGGCGCATGCGTGGCGAGCTGCCGGAGGGATTCGCCGGAGCGGCCGATGCCTGGATCGCCGCGGTTGCGGAGCGGGCGGAGCCGATGGCGACGCGCAAGGCGTCCCAGCAGGCCATCCAGGCGCTTGCCGGCCTGCTGCCCGAACTGCTGGGTGGATCGGCGGATCTGACCGGTTCCAATCTCACCGACTGGCTGGGAAGCGGCGGTCGCCATCTCCATTACGGCGTGCGGGAGTTCGGCATGGCCGCGGTGATGAACGGCATGGCGCTGCATGGTGGCGTCATTCCCTTCGGCGGCACCTTCCTGGTCTTTTCCGACTATGCCCGCAACGGCCTGCGCCTGTCGGCGCTGATGGGGCTGCGCGTTGTCTATGTCTTCACCCATGACAGCATCGGCCTGGGCGAGGACGGCCCGACCCACCAGCCGGTCGAGCATGCAGCCAGCCTGCGCCTGATGCCGAACCTCGATGTCTGGCGCCCCTGCGACGCCTTGGAGACCGCCATCGCCTGGCGGGCAGCGGTCGAACGGGCGGACGGGCCGACCGCCCTGCTGCTGTCGCGCCAGACCCTGCCGGCCCAAGGAGCTGGCCAATCCGGCACGGACCGGATTCATGACGCGGCCCGCGGCGGCTATGTGCTGGCCGATGGCGGACGGCCCGATGTGGTGCTGATCGCCACCGGATCGGAGGTGCCAATAGCGATGGAGGCACGGCGTCTTCTCGCCGGCCGCGGCATCGCCGCCCGGGTCGTCTCCATGCCCTGCTGCGAGATCTTTGACCTGCAGGACGAAGCATGGCGCAGCAGCGTGCTGCCGGACGGCGTTCCCCGGCTGGCGGTGGAGGCCGGGGCGACCGGGCTGTGGCGCGCCACTGTCGGGCTGGACGGCGACGTGGTCGGCCTCGACCGCTACGGCGAATCCGCCCCCGCCGGCGACCTCTACCGCCACTTCGGCATCACTGCGGAGGCGGTCGCCGACCGCGCCCAACGCCTCTGCTCCCCCCAGTTCTGAACCGGAGACTTCCTGCGATGGCCCTGATCTCCCTCCGACAGCTCCTCGACCATGCGGCCGAGCATGGCTATGGCGTGCCGGCTTTCAACATCAACAATATGGAACAGATCCAGGCGATCATGCAGGCGGCGGACGACTGCGCCAGCCCGGTGATCCTGCAGGCGTCCGCCGGCGCGCGCAAATATGCCGGCGAGCCGTTCCTGCGCCATATGGTGCAGGCGGCGGTGGAGATGTGGCCGCACATCCCCATCTGCCTGCACCAGGACCATGGCGCCAGCCCGGCCGTCTGTCAGCAGGCGATCCGCTCCGGCTTCACTAGCGTGATGATGGACGGTTCGCTGCTGGACGACATGAAGACGCCGGCAAGCTACGACTACAACATCCGCGTCACCCGGCAGGTGGTGGAGCAGGCGCACGCCGTCGGCGTTTCGGTGGAGGGCGAGCTGGGTTGCCTCGGCTCGCTGGAGACCGGCCAAGCGGGGGAGGAGGACGGCTCCGGCGCGGTCGGGACGCTGTCGCGCGACCAACTGTTGACCGACCCGGAGCAGGCTGCGGATTTCGTGGCGCGGACGGGGGTGGACGCGCTCGCCATCGCCATCGGCACCAGCCATGGCGCCTACAAGTTCAGCCGCCGCCCGGATGGCGAGGTGCTGGCGATCGACCGCATCCGCGCCATCCACCACCGCATCCCCGACATCCATCTGGTGATGCACGGATCGTCCAGCGTGCCGCAGGAGTGGCTGGAGATCATCCGCGCCCATGGCGGCAGCATCCGCGAAACCTACGGCGTTCCGGTCGAGGAGATTCGCGAGGGCATCCGCAACGGCGTGCGCAAGGTCAACATCGACACCGACATCCGCCTCGCCATGAGCGGCAGCCTGCGCCGCGCGATGATGACGCGGCCCGAGGAGTTCGACCCGCGCAAATTCCTGGCCGAGGCGACCAAGGCCGCCCGCACCCTCTGCCGCGAGCGGTTCGAGGCCTTCGGGACCGCCGGGCAGGCGGAGCGGATCGTCCCGCTTCCGCTGGAACGCATGGCCGCCCGCGCCGCGGCACTGGAGTTCGCGGCGATGGAGCGGCGATCCCCGGCGTTGATGGCCTCCGGCTGACGGAGGGGACGTTGGGCAAGCCGGCACCGGTGATCTTCGATCTCGATGGAACGCTGATCGACAGCGCGCCGCATCTGGGCCACGCCCTCAACCGCCTGCTCGCCGAACGGGGCCGACCGGCGGTGACCGGGGAGATGCTGCGCAGCTTCATCGGCGACGGTCCCCGGCCGCTGGTGGAGCGCGGCTTCGCCGCCACCGGCCGGGCGCTGCCGGCGGCCGAGGTCGGTCCGGCCTTCGCCCGCTTCCTCGACCTCTACGCCGCACTTCCCGCCGATCCTGGCAGCATCTATCCCGGCGTGCCTCAGACGTTGGCGCGGCTGGCCGACGCCGGCCACTCCATCGGCCTGTGCACCAACAAACCCCAGGCGATCGCCCGCAGCCTGCTGGCCGAACTGGGGCTTCTGCCGTTCTTCGGCGCCATCGTCGGCGGCGACAGCCTGCCCCAGCGCAAACCGGCCCCGGAACCCCTGCTGGCGGTGCTGGCTGCGCTGAACGGACCGACCACTGGCGCCCCGACCTCTGCCGCTGTGATGGTGGGTGACGGTCCCAATGACGTGGCCGCCGCCCGCGCCGCCGGGGTCGCCTCCATCCTCGTTTCCTATGGGTACGCCCGCGGCAACCCGGCCGATCTTCCCGCCGACCGCTTGATCCATCGCTTTACCGACCTTCCGGACGCGCTGGAGGCCGTCCGCCGAAATCTTCCCGACAACCCATCCGACATTCCCATCCGGTCGCTGCCGAACATGATTTAGAATGCTGACATTCAGCAGCAGATGCGTTATCGTGGCATCTGGTATACGAGACACCAGGAACTTGGGATCGCGACAACCAGAAGCGCGGACCATCCAGCAGAGGCCAGAACCGCCGTGACCGCATTCCCACCGATCATCAGCGCGACGCCGCCCGGCGGCGTTCCTGCCCGCAGCATCCATCCCGGCTCCGGCCGCCGCAAGACGCGCGACCAGCAGAAGGGACGTCAGGTCGATCCCGTCAGTTTGGAGGAGGTGCGGGCGCTTCTCGGCGACCGCTCCCGTCAGGCCGACCTGCTGATCGAACATCTCCACCTGCTGCAGGACCATTACGGCTGCCTGCATGCCCGTCACCTCGCCGCCTTGGCGAAGGAGATGCGGCTGGCGCTGGTCGAGGTGTTCGAGGTGGCGTCCTTCTACGCCCATTTCGACATCGTGATGGACGGCGAGCCTGCACCGCCGAAGCTCACCATCCGCGTCTGCGACTCGCTGAGCTGCGCGCTCGCCGGGGCTGAGCAGCTTCACGAGGCGCTGAAGGCCGGCGTCGACGAGAGCGAGGTCCGCGTCGTCCGCGCGCCCTGCATGGGCGGCTGCAACAACGCGCCCGTCGTGGCGATCGGTCATGCCCCGCACGAGAACGCGACGGTCGAAAGCGTGCTCGACGCCGTCGCCCACGGCCATACCCACCCCGACATCCCCAACTATCTGGGCTTCGACGAGTATATCCGCGGCGGCGGCTACAAGATGCTGGCCGAATGCCTGGACGGCGCGCGCGACGTCGATGCCGTGCTGAAGATGCTGGAGGATTCCAGCATTCGCGGCCTGGGCGGCGCCGGCTTCCCCACCGGCCTGAAATGGCGCTATGTCCGGGCGGAGCCGGGGCCGCGCATGATGGCGATCAACGGCGACGAGGGCGAGCCCGGCACCTTCAAGGACCGCTTCCATCTGGAGCGCGACCCGCACCGCTTCCTGGAAGGGATGCTGATCGGCGCCTGGACGGTCGAGGCGACGGACGTCTACATCTATCTGCGCGACGAATACCCGCAATGCCGGGAAATCCTGCTGCGCGAGATCCCGAAGGTCGAGGCCGCCGGCCTGGCCCGCCATACTCGCATCCATCTGCGGCGCGGCGCCGGCGCCTATATCTGCGGCGAGGAATCGGCGATGCTGGAAAGCATCGAGGGCAAGCGCGGCCTGCCCCGGCACAAGCCGCCCTTCCCCTCGGTGGTCGGCCTGTTCGGCCGCCCGACCCTGATCAACAACATCGAGACGGTGTTCTGGGTCCGCGAGATCCTGGAGAAGGGCGGGTCTTGGTTCGCCAGCCACGGAGCGAACGGGCGCAAGGGACTGCGCACCTTCTCGGTCTCCGGACGGGTGAAGGAGCCGGGGGTCAAGCTGGCCCCGGCCGGCATCACGCTGCTGGAACTGATCGAGCAGTATTGCGGCGGCATGGCCGACGGCCACACGCTGAAGGGCTATCTGCCCGGCGGCCCATCGGGCGGCATCCTGCCGGCGTCGATGGCGAACATCCCGCTCGATTTCGGCACGCTGGAACCGCACGGTTCCTTTATCGGCTCGGCCGCCGTCGTCGTGCTGTCCGACAAGGACAACATGCGCGACGTGGCGCTCAACCTGCTGAAATTCTTCGAGGATGAGAGCTGCGGCCAGTGCACCCCCTGCCGGGTCGGCACCGAGAAGGCCGTGCGCCTGATCAGCGAGCCGGAATGGGACGAGGAATTGCTGGCGGCGCTCGCCACCGTGATGGGCGATGCCTCGATCTGTGGCCTGGGGCAGGCGGCAATGAATCCGATCAAGCTGGTGATGAAGCATTTCCGTGAAGACTTCGTGTCGCGCCAGGGCACTGCCCAGGGCGCAACCGGGTCGCAGGGGTAAGGAGACCGACATGTCCAACGGCATCACTTTCACCCTGGACGGCACCGAGGTCGAGGCACGCAACGGCGAGACGATCTGGCAGGTCGCCACCCGTGTGGGCACCGAGATCCCGCATCTCTGCCACCGCCCGGAGCCGGGCTACCGCCCGGACGGCAACTGCCGCGCCTGCATGGTGGAGATCGAGGGCGAGCGCGTGCTCGCCGCCTCCTGCATCCGCAAGCCCAAGTCCGGCATGACGGTGCGCACCGCGTCGGAGCGGGCCAAGGCGTCGCGCAAGCTGGTCTTCGAACTGCTGCTGGCCGACCAGCCGGAGCGGGAGACTGCGCACGACCCCAACTCCACCTTCTGGAAATGGACCGACAAAGTCGAGATCGCCGGCAGCCGCTTCCCCACCGTGGACCGGCCGACCAAGACCGACGACATGTCGCATCCGGCGATGGCGGTCCAGCTCGACGCCTGCATCCATTGCAACCTGTGCGTCCGCGCCTGCCGCGAGGTTCAGGTCAACGACGTCATCGGCATGGCGGCGCGCGGGCATCTGGAAAAGATCGTCTTCGACTTCGACGACCCGATGGGCCAGTCCACCTGCGTCGCCTGCGGCGAGTGCGTGCAGGCCTGCCCGACCGGCGCCCTGATGCCGGCCACCCTGGTGGACCAGCAGGGCGTCTACACCAACGCGCCCGACCGCGAGGTCGACTCGGTCTGCCCCTATTGCGGCGTCGGTTGCCAGCTGACCTACAAGGTCAAGGACAACAAGATCGTCGCCGTCGATGGCCGCGACGGCCCGTCGAACCAGAACCGCCTGTGCGTCAAGGGCCGCTTCGGCTTCGATTACGCCCATCACGGCGACCGCCTGACCGTGCCGCTGATCCGCAAGGAAGGCGTGTCCAAGCATGACGTCGACATCGATCCGATGAACCCCTTCACCCATTTCCGCGAAGCGACCTGGGACGAAGCGCTGGCGGTGGCGGCCGGGGGCTTGCGCAAGATCCGCGACGAGCGCGGCGGCAATGCGCTGGCCGGCTTCGGGTCGGCAAAGGGGTCGAACGAGGAAGCCTACCTGTTCCAGAAGCTGGTCCGCACTGGCTTCGGCACCAACAACGTCGACCATTGCACGCGTCTCTGCCACGCTTCGTCTGTGGCGGCGCTGATCGAGGGCGTCGGGTCGGGAGCGGTGTCGGCGCCCTTCATGGCGGCGGAGGACGCCGAGGTCATCGTCATCATCGGCGCCAACCCGACGGAGAACCATCCCGTCGCCGCGACCTTCTTCAAGAACGCGGCGGAGCGCGGGGCGAAGCTGATCGTCATGGATCCGCGCGGGCTCGCCATGGCGCGCCACGCCACGCACATGCTGCAGTTCACACCGGGCCGCGACGTGTCGATGCTGAATGCCATCCTCCACACCATCATCGCGGAGGGGCTGTACGACCGCCAATATGTCCAGGCCAACACCGAGGATTTCGAGGCGCTGGCCGAGACGGTCAAGGATTACCCGCCGGAGGAGATGGAGAAGGTCTGCGGCATCCCTGCCGCGACCCTGCGCACGGTGGCGCGGCTGTTCGCCCGGTCCAAGGCGTCGATCATCTTCTGGGGCATGGGCGTGTCGCAGCACATCCACGGCACCGACAACAGCCGATGCCTGATCGCGCTGTCGCTCGTCACCGGCCAGATCGGCCGCCCCGGCACCGGCCTGCACCCGCTGCGCGGCCAGAACAACGTCCAGGGCGCCTCCGACGCCGGCCTGATCCCGATGTTCTACCCCGACTACAAGTCGGTCGAGGATCCGGAGGTCCAGTCCTTCTACGAGAACTACTGGGGCACCAAGCTGGACGGCAAGCGCGGCCTGACCGTGGTCGAGATCATGGACGCCATCCATGACGGCCGGATCAAGGGGCTCTACATCGAGGGCGAGAACCCGGCGATGTCCGACCCCGACGTGACCCACGCCCGCGAGGCGCTGGGCATGCTGGACCATCTGGTGGTGCAGGACATCTTCCTGACCGAGACGGCGAAATACGCCGACGTGGTGCTTCCGGCTTCGGCCTGGCCGGAGAAGGACGGCACCGTCATCAACACCAACCGTCAGGTCCAGATGGGCCGCGCGGCGGTGCCGATGCCGGGTGAAGCCCGCCAGGATCTGTGGATCATCCAGGACATGGCGCGCGGTCTCGGCCTGAACTGGAACTACACCCATGTGTCGGAGGTGTTCGCGGAGATGGTCGGCGCCATGCCGTCGCTCGCCAACATCACCTGGGAGCGGGTGGAGCGCGAAGGCTCCGTCACCTATCCGGTCGACGGCCCCGACGAGCCCGGCCACGACATCGTCTTCGGCAACGGCTTCCCGACCAAGTCCGGCCGCGGGCGCTTCGTGCCGGCGCGGCCGATCAATCCGGCGGAGACGCCGGACCTCGACTACCCGCTGGTGCTCACCACCGGGCGTCAGCTGGAGCACTGGCACACCGGGTCGATGACCCGGCGGTCGAGCGTTCTGGATGCGGTGGAGCCGGAGGCGGTCGCCTATGTCTCTCCGCACGACCTCACCCGCGCCGGGATGAGGAGCGGCGACTACATGCTGGTGTCGAGCCGCCGCGGCACGATCAGGCTGAAGGCGCGCATCGACGACCGCATGCCGGTGGGCTTGGTCTTCATTCCTTTCGCCTACGCGGAAGCCGCGGCGAATGTGTTGACCAACCCGCAGCTCGACCCGTTCGGCAAGATCCCGGAGTTCAAATACTGCGCGATCAAGATCGAACGGGCTCAGGTTGCCGAGGCGGCGGAGTAGCCGTCGGCAACCCGGCCACGCAGGCGGCGACCTTTGAGGCCGCCTGCGGGTCGATGCCGGCGGTCCGCTGCCCGCCGCACAGTGCGCCGCGGAAGCCGAGATAGTCGGGCGACAGGGCCATCAGGGCCGGGATGTCTGCGACCCGCAGCGACCCGGCCAGCCCGGTCAGCAGCCGGTGCGCCCGTGCGCAGCACACGAAAGAGCCCAATTGGTCATCCTGCCAATGGTGGCGCAGGCCTTGGCGCTTGCCGGCGGTGTCCAGCATCACCCCGCGAAAGCCGGCGGCGGCCAGCCTGTCGATCGGCAGGCAGCAGGGATCGCCGGGCCACAGGTCGGCGAAGAGCACGGCGATCAGCTTTGCTCCCTCCGCCGCCAGTGGCGCCAGCGCATCGATGCAGCGGTCGGGCGCGCCATCGGGTGCGAAGCCGATCTTGACGAAATCCACGCCGGTGCCGGCGATCCGGCGTGCCGCCGGCACCACGGCGTCGGGCCGCATCGGCTGGTCGCCGATGGTGGCGCTCAGCCGTGGCCGCCGGGGCATGTTCGCCATGTCCTGAACCACCAAGGCGATATCCTCCGGATCCCAGGCGCCGAGCGCTCCGGCGCCGGGATCCTTCAGGTCGAGGATGTCGGGTCCCGCTGGCAGGACCAGGGAGATTTCCGCCGCGTCCGCGACGCTGGCCAGCCATCCGGTCATGTGTCCTCCCCCGCGTGGTGAGCGGCGATGCGGGCCATCAGCCAATCCCAGGCTTCCAGCTCATGCGGGCCGGCGGTCTTGCCGATGGCGATGGACAGATAGTCGGCCTCCCGCGCGATCTTGTCCATGGGCAGCATGTGCAGCCGGCTGACCAGGATCGCCGCCTCGATCACCGCCGCCTGCGCCCGGTTGAAGCCGCGGAAGCGGGCGTGCGTCGCAACATGGATGGCGCGGCAGTGGAAGCGTGGGCGAACCGGGTCGTCCTCCACCTGCACGACGGTGATTTCCTCGTGCGACAGGCAGTCGGCCAGACGGGGCGCGTCGATCCGGTCCGCCGGAACGGTTGGCCAGTCGCGGCGGCGTCCGCTGATGCAGCCGGCGAAGACACGCACGTCGTCGGTGTGGTTGACGACGGCACAGCGCCGGGCCAACAGATTGTCCAGCGTCCGTGACGGCCGGAACGGGGCCAGGATGAAGCGCTCGCCCTCGCCGTCCGGCTCCACCGTCACGCCCATCGGCGCCACATGGGCCCCCCCGTCGGCGCCGGTGGTGGTGATGATGGTCTCGCGGATCATGGGCATGGCTCAGCCGCCTCGCTTGGTCGGGCCGACGGCGTGGAAGCCGGTGGGATCGTCCTGTGGTTCGTCCGTCGCGGCCCCCCAGCGCAATTCGCTGTCCTGGGCATAGCGTTTGCCGAGCTGCCACGCGATCTGTGCCCGGGCCAGTTCCACCCCGAGATAGAAGGCATGGCCGGCGTCGATGCCGGGATCCAGCTTCGGAAACAGGTCGAAGGGATCGGAGGCGCGATGGTGGCCGTCGCGGTTGTAGAGATGGATCCCCTCGTCGCTGACCTCCACCCTGTAATTGGGATCGCGAATCTGTGCCGCGGTCTCGGCGATCTGCTCGGCGCTGCGGACGAAGGGCCGGCGGTCGCGCAGGCACAGCAGCCCGGTGCCGAAGCCGCGCGGCATGCTGTGCGCCGCGCGGGCGGCGAAGAACTGGCGCCGCGCCACGTCGAACTCGCGGATGGCGCGCCGGCAATGCGGGCTGACCTGCACCGCCAGGACGTTGCCGATCCGCAGCTCTGAGATCACTCCCATCAGAACGGCGGTGACGCCCGGCGTGTCGGCGTCGGTCAATTCGGTCACATTGCCGATCCCCATCAGGATCTCCGCATCGGGCCAGCGCTCGCGCACTGTGCGGTAGCGCAGCAGCGAATCGGTGAAGCCATGGTGGATCGGCTCCAGGATTGGATCGACCAGGAAACGCCGCCCGCGCCGGTTCATGGCGTCGACGGCGCGCTCCAGGCTGTCGAGGTCCTGCGGCGCCGTCGGGATCAGCACCGGGACGGCCTCCCCCTCGTCGACGAGATGGATCGTCTCCTCGGTCAGGCTGAGCAGATAATCGGCGCCGGCCCGGGTGGCGCGACACAGCTCGTCCGCATTCAGGGAATCGACGCTGACGCTGAAGCCGGCATCCTGCAGGGCGCCGATCGCCTCCTCCAGATGGGGAAAGGGGGTATCGGGCAGACAGCCGAGGTCGATGACGTCGGCGCCGTCCCGGCGGAGCTCCGCCGCCTTGGCGAGGATGGCGGCGGTGTCGCGCGACGGCGCATCCACGATCTCGGCGAAGATGCGGGTGTCGTGGCGGCTGAGATCGAGGGGGCGGGCCTGTCGTTGGAAATACTGCGGCAGATCCTCAAGCTCGTCGGGGCCGCGCTCGACGGCCGTGCCGAAATGGGCGGCGAGAATGTCGAGATCGCCGCGGAAGCGGCCCGGCAGCAGGATCAGGTCGGCGCCATGTGCGGAGTCCAGCCGCCGCAACACGATCTCGGTGGTGGCGAGTGCCGCGACCTTGACGCCGAGGTTGACGATGGTCGCCTCGAAGGGCAGGGGGGCCAGCGAGTGCAGAACCTGCCGCAGTCGGTTCTCCGCCAGGGAGCCGGTCAGGAACAGGATGTGCCGGGCCATGCCGCCTCCCGTTCCCGCTCGACCCAAATCCTGCCTGTCAGCCCGGTCATTGCACCGGGTCCCTTGCACCGGTGAGCACCACCCCGACGCCGGCCGCCTGCGGGACGATTTCCAGCTTTTCCACCTGCACCCGGGCGAAGACCGCCTGCGGCGGCGACAGGCACAGCGCCAGCAGCTTTTCGGCCAGGACCTCCAGAAGCTGGATGTGGGGGCTCCGCGTGAAGGCCTCGACCCCCTGGATCAGGTATTCGTAGGAGACGACGGCGTCGAGGTCGTCGACGAAGGGCCGGTTCGGCACCTCGACGGTGACGGTCAGGCTGACGCGCACGCGCTGGGTCCGGGTCTTCTCGTGATCCCAGACGCCGATGCGGAACTCGCCGACATAGTCGCGCAGCACCAGATCGTACCGGCGCATCACCGCGGCGGTGCGCGGCGGCGGTGGCCGCAGGACATTCATGATGCTGCTGTAGCCGCTCTGGGACTCGTCCGGCATCTCTCGGTCCTCCCCGCCGCCTGTCCGGCGGTCGTTTGTTGCGGCGGCCGTCCGTCGGACGGTCCATGCCCGCTCAGCGTTTTCCCGGCGCATGCTCCGCCAGCCGATGGTCGACCAGCCAGCCGACGCCGCGCGACCATGAGGTCTCGTTGTCGCCGCGGATGTCGCCGCGTGCCGTCGTCACCACGCGCCCGGTGGCGACATCCTCGACGACCAGCCCGATCCACAGGATCAGGCTGCTGACCTTGCGGACGATGCCGTAGACGACCAGATCGGCACCGGCGGCGCGCGCGATGTCCAGTTCGCAGCCGTTGCATGAACGGATCGCCGTCCCCGGCGGCACCAGCCTCGCCGTCAGCTGCGCCGTGGCGGCATCGTCGATCACATCGTAACCCTTGGCGTCCAAGGCATGCCGCAGCTCCGCGCTGACCCGCTTCAACCGTTCCGCATGATCCGCGGCTGGGGGCTCGCCGCTGCTGTCCTCCAGTTCGAGGTCCAGGACCAGCGTCCGTGCCGATGCGGGGGCTGCCGCCGCGAATGCCGCCAGAACCAGTGTCACCAGTGCGATGATAGCGGCTCCGTTCCACCTCCCCACATGATCCATCGGGCATCCCCTTTTGCGCACCGGTTCCGATTGCGTCCAATCGTTGGCGAGGCCATCATTCTTGCCATGCAACGATATTCCTCCACCCTCGGAACCGCCCTCGCCGCGGTTTTCGCCACAACCGTGTTCGTCGGGTTGCCTGCCGCCGGCTGGGCGCAGGACCCGAAGAATCCCGATTGGCCCTGTCAGCAGATCCTGGTCCCGACCCTGTCGCCGGCGTCCATCTGGGACGGTCCGTCGGTCGATGGGTTGGGGGACGAATGGCAGCGTGACCCGGCGGTCGCCACCCTGGTCCGGCGCGCGTCCGACGACAGCGTCGACCCTGCCACCCTGGAACCGGAGGCCGAGGCGCTGGCCAGACCGGAGACGCAGGGGGCTTCGCCGGAACGGGACCATCGGATCGCCCTGGCTTTCGCCGGCACCTTCCAGACGCTGGACCGCCGGCGCAGCGCCGCCATCGCATCCATCGAGCGCTATGCCCAGCACCAGCGGGCCTTGCGTGAACGCATCGCCGCGGCCCTGCGCGACTTGGACGCCGCATCCGGTGATCCGGCCCGGGCAAAGGAGATCAAGGATGCCATCGCCTGGGACCGCCGCATTCTCGACGACCGCCGGCGGGCGCAGGGCGCGGTGTGCGAGCAGCCGGCCCTGATCGAACAACGGCTCGGCCAGATCGCCCGGATGCTGTCGGCGCTGCTGTCCTGAGCCCATCGCTCAGTTCGCCACCTTGGATGTCGGCTGGGAGTCGGGCTGGGGTTCCGGTTCGATGGTGACCAGTTCGTGCCCCGCGGCCTTCCAGCCTTCGGTGCCGGCCGGATACCATTTGACCGCCTCATATCCCAGGGCGACCGCGCGCTTGGCCGCATTCCAGCTCATCCAGCAGTTCGGCTGGCAGAACACCACCAGCGGGCGCTTGCGGTCGCCTGCGGTCAACTTTTCGAGACTCGTGCGGAAATAGGCCTCCTGCTCCGCCGACGGCGCGCCATAGCCGACATTGGGCAGCCAGTGCGCGCCGGGCAGGCTACGATGCGGCGGCGGCACCCACCGGCTCTCCGATGTCAGGCCTTCGGGCTTCGGCGGTGTCGGCAGAACGTCGATCAGGATGGCGCCGTCCTGCGCCAGCCGTTCGACCTCCGCCGGACCCACCGTTTCGGCGCCGCGCAGACCGGGCGGCGTCGGGGCCCGGTAGTCGGCCATGCGATAGCCGTCGGGTTCCGCCACCTCCGCCCGGATGGTGCCGTCGGCATTGACGAGCGGGACATGGTATTCGGCCAGGATGCGGTCGATGTCGCTCTGGCGGCGGACGATGAAATTGTTCAGCCAGTGCCGCCAGTCCGGCTCATCCGGGCGGATGCCCATGGAGATCATGTATTGGAAGGGGGTGGTTCCCGGCTCGTCCATCAGCGGCACGACCGCCATCGGCACCTGTTGCCGGGCGGCGAAATAGCCGGCGATGGGACCCCAGACGATGGCCGCGTCGGTACGCGCCTCCGCGACGTCTTCCACCGCCCGCTGGGCTGGGTGGTGGGCGCGCGTGTCGGTGTCGAGCTGGTAGGGCTCCAGGTTGGTCAGCCCGTGGCGCAGCATCACGGTGGATGGAGGCGTGCGGGCGACGATACCGATCCGCGCCCCTTGCAAGGACGGATCGGCCAGGGTCCTGGCGGTGATCCCGGAATCCTTCCGGTAGATCAGCGCATAGGTGGATCGGTAATAGGGATTGGTATTCTGCATCAGCTCTTCGCCGACCGCGGTCCCCATCACCAGATCGCACTGGCGGGTGCGCAGCGTGTTGCGGACGAAGCCGATGGTCTGCGGCCACCATGTGAAGGCCAGCTTCACCTTCAGATCGTCGGCGATCAGCTGGGCGATGCGATTCTCGAACCCCTCGCCATGGTCGTTGGAGAAGGGCAGCAGATTGGCATCCGCGCAGACGCGCAGCACGTCGGTGGGAATGCCCTCCGCCTGCCCCGATGCCGCCCGGGCGGGCACGGCCGCCGCGCAGAGCGCGACGGCCAGCAGCAGGGCATGGGAAGGAAAAGCGGGCCGGCGGGTCATGCCGGGCTCACGATGCCGACTTGATCCGCTCGGGCCGGCCACGGCCGAGCTTGTCGTCGGACCGGGCCTTGAGATAGCGGTAGATGTCGGCGAGGTTCAGCATCACGTTCGGGTCGGACCCGAAGGTCGGCATCACCTTGTCGCCGGTGGCGCCCATATTGGTGCGGCCGTTGGTCACCACGTCGGTGAACTGCCAATAGTCCATCCGCTTGAGTGAATCGACCAGCGCCGGCGCAAAGGACGAGCCGAGCCCGTCCGGTCCATGGCAGACATGGCAGGAGGAGGCGTAGCGCCGATAACCGTTGTAGGTCCCTTTATCCACCTTGCCGTCCTTGACCATGTAGAGCGGCACGCCCTGGTCATCCATCAGCTCTTCCGGATTGGCGGCCTTCGCCTCTTGTGTCGATTTTCCGTCCGGCGATGCCTGGCTCTGGGTTGGCTTCTGTGCGGCATCCTGCTGGCCGAACGCGGTACCGAGGGTCAGGGTCGCGGTGAACCCGACGGCGGCGCACAGCCCGATCAGGTATTTGGGCATCTTGCTCTTTCTCCCCACTGCCTTCATGCATAGGCACCATCAGCTTGGAAAAGGGCGGGCTCCGGCCCTCAAGGGAACCGGCGCCCGCCTGTGCATCACTGCCTGTTCATCTCTGCCGGCACATCACTGGTTGTCGGGCAGCGCGAAGACGGTCAGCGTGCCGCCCAGCTGGGTGTATTCGCCCAGCGCCTTGTGTGCGCCGACCGCGCCCAGGCCTTCCTGCTCGCCGGTCAGTCCGGCCGCCAGACCGATGCCGGCCCAGCCGCCGACACCCGACAGCACGGCGATATACTGCTTGCCCTTGTGCATGTAGGTGTTGACGTTGCCGATGATGCCGGACGAGGTCTTGAAGTTGTACAGGTCCTTGCCGTCTTTCAGGTCGAACGCCTTCAGATAGCCTTCCAGAGTCCCGTAGAAGCCAACGCCGCCCTTGGTCGACAGGGCGCCGCTCCACACTGCGAAGCGCTCGGGCTTCGACCAGACGATCTTGCCGGCCGACGGATCCCAGGCGATGAAATTGCCCATGCCGCCATGCGAATTCGGAGCCGGATACATGCTGAGCGTTGCGCCGACATAGGGCTGTCCGGCGGAATACTCGACCTTGAACGGCTCGTAATCCATGCAGATGTGGTTGGTCGGCACATAGATCAGGCCGCTGTCCGGCGAGAAGGACGCCGGCTGCTGGTCCTTGGATCCCAGCGCCGCCGGGCAGATGCCGGTGGTGTTGTGATCCTCGCCCTGGGCGAAGGTGCTGTACTTGTCGTTCACCTTCGGCCGCCCGGTCTTCATGTCGATCTCGCTCGCCCAGTTGACGGACGGATCGTACTTCTGCGCGACCAGCAGTTCGCCGTTGGTACGGTCGATGGTGTAGGCAAAGCCGTTGCGGTCGAAGTTGATCAGGGCCTTGCGCTTGGCTCCTCCGATGGTGACATCGGCCAGGATGTTCTCGTTGACGCCGTCATAGTCCCATTCGTCGAAGGGCGTCTTCTGGAACACCCATTTCGCCTGCCCGGTGTCGGCATCGCGGGCGAAGATGGTCATCGACCATTTGTTGTCGCTCTTGGCCCGGTCCTTGTCGACGGCGCGTTGCGTCGGGTTCCAGGTTCCCGGGTTGCCGGTGCCGTAATAGATCAGGTTCAGTTCGGGATCGTAGGTGTACCAGCCCCAGGTGGTGCCGCCGCCGATCTTCCACTGGTCCGCCGGCCAGGTCTTGACGCCCAGGTCAGGTTCGCCGATCGGCTTGCCGAGCATCATCGTCTTCTGCGGGTCGATCATCACGTCCTTGTCGGGACCGGTCGAATAGGCCCGCCACACCATCTTGCCGGTGTTGATGTCGTATGCCGTCAGATGGCCGCGCACGCCGAACTCGCCGCCGCTGATGCCGACATAGACCTTGTCCTTCACCACCAGCGGGGCGGCGGTCAGCGTCTCGCCCTTGGTGGCGTCGCCGTTCTTGGCCGACCACAGAACCTTGCCGGTTTCGGTGTCCAGCGCCACCAGCGTGTTGTCGGCCTGTCCCAGGAACAGCTTGTTGCCGGCCACCGCGACGCCGCGGGTGACGGTGTCGCAGCACATCACCGGGATGACCGACGAATCCTGCTTGGGCTCATACTTCCACTTGATGCGGCCGTTGTCGTTGAGGTCGAGCGCGTAGACGATGTTGGGGAACGGCGTGGAGATGTACATCGTGTCGCCGACGACGATGGGACCGCCTTCGTGACCGCGGAGCACACCGGTGGAGAACTGCCACACCGGCCGCAGGTTCTTCACATTGCTGGGGGTGATCTGGTCGAGCGTGCTGTAACGCTGGCCGGCATAGTTGCCGAGCTGCAACGCCCAGTTCGCCGGATCCTTCTGGTTCTTCATGATGTCGTCGTTGGCGAAAGCGCCGGTGGCGACTGTGATGGTGGCCGCCTGGATCGCGGCGGTGACGAGCAGACAGCGCACAAAGGGGTTCATGTGTTTCCTCCCGTTTTTTGACGGTTGTCCCAGGGACTGTGCGGCGGCAGGCGGCTGCTTTGGTAAAATGCGGTCTTTGAGAGGGCGTTCTCCCTCGATGATCGATGCGTGACGTAGGCCGGGAGCGTCGGGCGAATGGATCACCGACGCTCCGCATTCAAACTGCTGCGGCATCGCAGGCGCGCCGGTCGAAAATGCCGGATCACGACCGTTGGCGAGGTTCTAAACTGCCCCGCACTATGTTGGCGACGCTGACATTCAGTGTGCTTAAACAAAGATAGGCTGTGAAGATTATTTTCCGCTACCGTTCGAAAGTTTTTGGAAGAAGCGAAATAACGGAAGGGACGGCGCAGAAGCGTTACCCAATTGGTGGGAGCGGTAGAGCTTCAGCTCGCAGTATCAGGTCTGTTCGGCCGGTCCACCCCGCCGCGCCCAGAAGCCGCGCCCAGGATCGTAGGCCAGAACCGCCGCTCCCAGGAACAGCGCCAGACAGCCGGTCACCCACAGCAGCGCCGTCACGTCGACTCGGAGATACAGGCTGAAGCGGATCAGTTCGACCGCCTGGGTGAAGGGGTTCCAGGCGGCGATCTGGTACAGCGTCGGACTGCCCTCCTTGATGCGCCAGAGCGGATAGAGGGCGGAGGAGGCGAAGAACATCGGGAAGATCACGAAATTCATCACCCCGGCGAAATTCTCCAGCTGCTTGACGAAGGATGACAGCAGCAGGCCGAGCGCTCCCAGCATCAGCCCGCTGAGCAGCAGTGCCGGCAAGGCCGCGAGATAGCCCAGCGGCGGCGGCTCCACCCCCCACAGCCATGCGATGCCGAGAAAAACATAGACCTGCGCGATCGACACCGCCACGCCGGCCAGCAGCTTGGCGACCAGCAGGTACCAGCGCGGCAGCGGACTGACCAGCAGCGTCCGCATGCTCCCCATCTCGCGGTCGTAGACCATCGACAGGGAGTTCTGCATGCCGTTGAACAGCTGGATCATCGCGACCAGGCCGGGCACGACATATTCGTCGTAGAGGATGTAGGTCTCGTAGGGCGGGATGATCGACACGCCCAGCACGGCGCGGAAACCGACGGCGAAGATCGCCAGCCAGACCAGCGGCCGGACCAGTGCGGCGAAGAAGCGTTCGCGCTGGTGCAGGAAGCGCAGCCCCTCGCGCACGATGATGCTGCGCAGGCAGTACCAATAGGTGGCGGCGCTCATGTCCGGCGCTCCCCGGTCGTCAATGCGGCGAAGGCGATGGGCAGGGTGGCGGCTCCCGACCCGGCGCAGACCGCGCGCACGCTGCCGGAGGCGCGCAGCCGTCCCTGATGCAGAATGACGACGGAATCCTCGTCCCTCGCCTCGTCCAACAGGTGGGTGGCCCACAGCACCGCCAGCCCCTGCTCGCGACAGAGTGCGCGGACATGGCCAAGGATTTGACGGCGCGATTCGGTGTCCAGACCGACCGTCGGCTCGTCGAGCAGCAGCAGGTTCGGCCGGTGTATCAGGGCGCGGGCGATCTCCACCCGCCGCCGCTGGCCGCCGGACAATGCCCGGACCTTGTCGTCGGCGCGCTCCGCCAGTCCGATGCGGGCCAACTCCTCCCGCGCACGGGCTTCGCAGTCAGATGGCGCCATTCCATGCAGGCCGCCATGGTAGCGCAGGTTCTGACGGACGGTCAGGTCGAGGTCGAGCGTCGGCTGCTGGAACACCACGCCGATCCGCTCCAGTGCGCGGGTCGGCTGGCGCCGCAGGTCGAATCCGAAGATGCGGATGGCGCCGGTGCGGTTGGAATAGAGCCGGGTGATCAGGGAGAACAGCGTGGTCTTTCCCGCCCCATTCAGACCGAGCAGCATGGTGAAGCCACCCGGCTGCACGGCGAAGGACACGTGGTCCAGCGCCACCCGCTTGCCGAAGCTGTGGCTCAGCTCCTCCACGGCCAAGGCGGGAGGGCCGTGGATCGCGGGAATCGATGGAGGGTCCGCAGGCATCACGGCTTCGTACATCCAGTCTTCCCCCAGGCGGGTACCCTGCTCCGGACCCAAGCAGCGATCCCTTGGCGGCATCGGGCGGGCGGCACGGGCCGTTGTTCGGAAGGGTCATTGCAAAGATGGCTGCTGCGCATGATTGTTGGGATTGCAAATGAATGTTCAAGATGCTTTCGCAGGGGGAGCGGAGCTTGACCGCGACGGCAGTCCCGGAATTCGTGGTGGTGGCGTTGTCGGCGCGGGCACTGGTGGCAAGCGCCTGCCGCGGTGGGCGGAGCGTCGCTGCCCTGGACCTGTTCGCCGATACCGATACAGCCGCCATGGCCGATCCTTGCCGGACCCTGCCGTCACGGCAGCTGCGCATTCCCGTTGCGGCATTGCGGCGGGCGCTGGCCGCGCCGGATTTGTCCCGGCTGCCGCTGGTCTATGGCGCCGGGTTCGAGGATCGGCCCGAACTGCTGACGGCACTGGCGCGCAGCCGGCCGGTGATCGGCAATCGGGCGGAAACGGTGGCGCGGCTGAAGGACCCGTTCGCCTTCGCAGACCTGCTTGCCGGCCTCGGCATTCCGCATCCGGAGGTCGCCACGGCGCCGCCGGCCGATGCCGGGGGCTGGCTGATGAAGCGTGCGGGCGCCAGCGGTGGCGCTCACATCCGGCCGGCCTCCTCGCGATTGACGGCCGGCCATTATGCTCAGCGCCGCAGCGCCGGGCGTCCGGTGTCCCTGCTGTTCCTGGCCGATGGCCGCCGTGTGCTGCCAATCGGATTCAGCCGGCAATGGGTGGCGCCGGCTCCCGGCCAACCCTACCGCTATGGCGGGGCGGTCGGCCCCATGCCGGCTTCCGGCGGGACCGCCGCGGCGATGATCGATGCGGTGTCGCGGATCGCCGCCGCGGTGGGGCTGGTCGGGCTCAACAGCGCCGATTTCCTGGCGGGACCGGCCGGCTGGTGCCTGCTGGAGATCAATCCGCGGCCGGGTGCGACGCTCGACCTGTTCGACCGGCCGCCGATGCCCAGCCTGTTCAGCCTGCATCTGGCCGCCTGCGCTGGGACGTTGCCTTCGGGGTTGCCGCCGCTCACCGGCTGCCGCGCCGCCCTCGTGGTCTACAGCGCCGCGCCGATCCTGCTTCAGGATGGCTTGTGCTGGCCGGATTGGACCGCCGACCGTCCGCGCACGCCCGCGCGCATTCCTGCGGGCTCTCCGCTTTGTACCGTGATTGCAGATGGACCCGATATGAAGGAAGCCCGCCGCCTTGCCGGCCGGCGTGCGCGTGAGCTGTATTTGCACCATGCTTTGGCGGAGGCAGCATGACCGATGTGGTCGCTTTGTTCACCGACGGGGCCGACTGGCATGCGGCGCGGCTGGAGCGGGCGATCACACGCCGGGGAGTCGAATGCCGGCGCGTGCCGCTGAACGGCTGTGGCTTCGCCGTCGGACGGACCGAGACGGGGCTTCTGCTGCCGGGGTTCGGCGATACGCTGCCGTCCGGTGCCTTCGTGCGCGTGGTCGGGCAGGGCAGCTTCGAACAGGTGACCCTGCGGCTGGGGGTGCTCCATGCGCTGGATCGTCTGGGGGTGCCGGTCTACAATACGGCGCGCGCCATCGAGCGCTGTGTGGACAAGAGCACCACCAGCTTCCTGCTGGCCCATGCCGGCCTACCGACGCCACCGTCCGTGGCCGTCCAGTCCGCCGAACTGGCCCGCGCCGCGGTGGCCGACTCGCCGGATTGCGTGTTGAAGCCGCTGTTCGGCGCCCAAGGGCGCGGTCTGCGCCGCCTGTCGCGGCCGGACGAGGTGCCGGAGCCCGAAGCCGTCGCCGGCGTCTATTACCTGCAGCCCTTCGTGCCGCCGCGCCGGGAGGGCGAATGGCGCGACTGCCGGGTTTTCGTGGTGGGCGGCGTTGCGGTGGCGGCGATGATCCGCCATGGCCGCAGCTGGATCACGAATGTCCATCAGGGTGCAAGCTGCGAGGCGTTGATCCCCGAAGGTGCCGTCGCCGATCTGGCGGTGCGGGCCGCTGCAGCGGTCGGCGCGGACTATGCCGGCGTCGATCTCATTCCCGCTCCCGGCGACGAAAACCGCTGGCTGGTGCTGGAAGTCAACTCGATGCCCGCTTGGCAGGGATTGCAGTCGGTCAGCAAAATCGACATCGCCGATGCGCTTGCCGCGGATTTCCTTCGCCGGGTCGATGCCGCCGTGCCGGGAGGGCCGCGATGACCGCACGCATGCTCCGCCTCTTTCCCGGCGCACCGGAGGAAATCGCGCTTCCCGGCGCCTATCTCGCCCACCGTCTGCATGAGCGGGGGAGTGCCGATGCTCCCTTCGTCTATGCCAGCTTCGTCGGCAGTCTGGACGGACGCATCGCGTTGCATGATCCCGTCACCGGGGAGAGTCGGCTGCCGGCCGGGCTGGTCAGCGGCAACGACTTCCGGCTGTTCCTCGAACTTCAGGCACAGGCGGATTGTCTCGTCACCCATGGCGGCTATCTGCGCGACCTCGCGGCCGGGCGGCTGGACGATGTTCTGCAGGTCGGTGTGCAGGAGGCGACGCGGGAGCTTGCGCAGTGGCGCGGGGACAACGGCCTGCCGCCGCAGCCGGCCGTGGTCGTCGCCAGTGCCAGCCTGGAGTTCCCGATGCCGGGCTCGCTGGCGCGCCATGGTCAGCGCGTAATCATCGCCACCGGTGCCGGGGCGCCGCCCGACCGGGTCGCCAACTGGCGCGCCGCCGGTTACGAGGTGCTGGTTGCTGGAGCGGGAATGTCGGTGGACGGTGGGCCATTGGTCCGCGAACTGGGCAGCATGGGCTTCCGCAGCCTCTATCTGCTGACGGGACCGCGGATGCTCGACACCATGTTGCGGGACGGCAGGCTTTCGCGGCTGTATCTCACCATCGCGCATCGCCTGCTCGGTGGAGAGAGTTTTCACAGCATGCTGTCAGGCCCGGAGTTGGGCGATGCCGGCCGGCTGCGGCTCTGCGCGTTGCATTATGATGCGAGCGCACCTGACGGCACCGGGCAGTTCTTCGCCCATTTCGAGCCGCGGCCGGCCTGAGTGGAACATCATGAGTGAAAAGCGTGGACGGATGTTTGAGGGAAGGGTCACCCTTGCCAATTGGATGCGCCGGTTACAAACCGGCGCAGGCGTAGGCGTTGATCTCGGTCCCGACCGAAATCTCGACAATCGTCGGCTTGCGCCAAGTCTTCATGTCCGCTTCCTCCGCTGAAATGGGCGATCAGGCAGGATTGCCGGGTGGAGCCCACTAGGAAATTGTACCCGTGCCGCCATGGAGCGACCATAACCCCAACGGATAGTGCTGTGAGAATTATGGCTAGTTCTTTGCGCGGCGCAAAATGGTCGTTGCGCGGTTCCTTCATTGGAACTGGAATAATTCTATGAAATAGCCGCTGATCTGGCACGATGTTGAAAGAGTTGTCGAGTTTGTAAAATCCCGTGGGGTTCGGCCTGGACCGCTTGACGTGAGATCCGCCAGCTATGGCGATCGCAAAAATGTCCAGTGAACTGAAGGTATTCCGTCCTTTCCTGCCGATCGGCAGGGCGCGGCATGAATCCGTCAGCCGGAGTCCACCCTATCTCTCGGACCGAGGGCGATTGGCTGACATCGCTCGACCGTGGCCGGACAATGCGGCCGACTCTGCAACAGCACCGGATGGCGGCGACCGCATCACGGCCGCCGCCATCCGGTTGGGCGCTATCGGCCTTTAGCCGGCGGCGAACGGATGCTTTGCCGAATCCTTCTGGTTCAGCAGATCCTTGAGGGTCGGGAATCCCGACACCGCGCGTTCGATCGCTTCCTTGGTGGCGCGGTAATTGTAATCCTGGATCTTGGCGTTGTCCTTGGCCTCCCAATGGATGAAGACGCCGACGCAGATGAAGATGTTGTCGATCTCGTCCTGCGGGATGGTTCCTGCGGCGACGCAGTCGGCGACCGCTTTGGCGACGCCGTGCTGGGCCGGGCCGAACATCTGCACCGCCTGCTCCGCGCCCTTGATCGTCACCTTGTTGAACAGGATGGTCGAGGGCTTGCATTGCAGATTGGGGGCGATGACCGCCAGAAGGCTGGTGAAGCCGTCCTTGTTGTTGGTCAGCGCATTGCAGAAGGCGGTCTCCGCGGCACTGCCGCGCGGCCCCATGATCAGGTCGATATGCGCGACCTCATTGCCGTCGCCGACCAGCGATTCGCCCACCAGCACACGATTGATTTTCGGGGATGACCCCTGCCACATGCCCATCGCCGCTTTCTCCCATGCATTTTGAAATCATTGGAGGACCGCCGCAGGTCATGCGGGGCACGCCGGCCACACGGATCCAGCATGACTGTTCACTGGATACCTGCGGGCACGGCGTCGGTCACGGCAGCCATTATGGCATCTTGTTTGTTTTGCTAACAAACTCTCAAAAGAGGTTCGGAGTAACTTGAAATCGCAGCCGCCGCCTTCCCGCTTCCCTGGTCCTGACCGGGATGGCACGGCCTTTCGGACAGTGCTACCCCATCTTCGGTGGCAGCGGCCGCGATCACGTCACGAAGCCGGGCGAGAGGTGCCGGCTATTGCTCGTCCTTCTTGTCATCCGATTGGCCCGAGCCGCCTTGGGTGACCGGATGCCCGCCGATCGTCCCCTGACGCTCCTTCAGCAGGGAATCGTCTGGCAGCTTTCCGGTCGGCGAGGTGGTGCCTTCGGTCGAGGAGCCGGAACTGCCCTGCGACACCGGCGCACCACCGATGGCGCCCTGGCGTTTGCCGGGCAGGGAGTCGGGCGGCAGCTGTCCGCTGGTCCCGGCCGGAGCGTTCTGGGTTGTGGTGCCAGTGGTGGTGCCAGTGGAATTGTCGTTCGAGTTGCTGCCGGTCTGGGCCGAAGCGGGCATTGCGGCAATGGCGAGGCCGGCAGCCAACGCAAGGCCGGTCAGGGGCAGGGTCGTGAAGTGCTTCATCGCATGTCTCCGGGAATGGACGGTTCCGGCACGGCGGATCAGGACCCGTCGGTCCCTGCCGCGCGCCGCGTCGGGCCGTCGGCCAAGGTCGCCGACGCACCCGGCCATCCCCCATCAACCGGGCGTTCGGGTTCCGGGTTCCGTCAGCTCACGGCTTGACAACGATGCCCCAGGGCGCGCCGCCGACCGGAATGCTCTTGATCACCTTGTTGCGCTCCAGGTCGATCACCGACAGGTCGTTGCTGATGCCGTTGGTGGTGTAGAGCCGCTTCTCGTCGGGGGAGAAGGCGAGGTTCCAGACACGCTGCCCGACCAGGAAATAGCGTTTCACCTCGAAGCTGCCGGTGTCGATCTCGGCGATCCGGTTGGCCGGTCCCAGCGCCACGAAGGCGCGCTTGCCGTCCTTGGTCATCTGGATGCCCACCGCCTGGATGGCTTCGCGCCGGACGCCGGTGACCTCGAACTTGATCTTCTTGATCACCTTGAGCGCCGCCGGATCGATCACGCTGACCGTGCCGCCGATCTCGCTCGACACCCAAACCTGTTTGCCGTCGTCGGTGAAACGGGCGACGCGCGGCCGGCTGTCCACCAGCACATTGCCGATGACGTTGTGTTTCTCCGTGTCGATGAAGTGCGCCATGTTGGTGGTTTCGGAGGTGTTGACCAGGATCTTGCCGTCCGGGCTGATCCCCATTCCCTCCGGCTCGACGCCGACCTGGATGTTGCCGATGGCCTTCCGGTCGGCGACGTCGATGACCGTCACCATGTTGTCGTTCTCGTTGGCGACATAGAGCTTCTTGCCGTCCGGAGACAGCACGAACAGCTCCGGATCCGGCCCGGAGGGCAGGGTGTGGACGACCTTGCCGCTGGCGATGTCCACCACGTCGATGCGATTGTCGTCGCCGACACAGACAAAGAGCTGCGTCCCATCGGCGCTCAGCGTGATGCCACGTGGTCGGCGGCCGACCTTGATCTTGTTCTTGATTTGCAGGCTGTCGCCGTCGACCACGGCGATCTGGTTGTCCTTCTCGTTGGACACGAAGATGGTTTCGGCGAACACGGGCTCGGCCAACATGACCGGACCGGCGAGAAGAAGCAGGGTGTAGGACAGCAGGAATCGCATGGAGTGGCCCGCCCTATCGGTTGAGACGGCATTTGCTTTCCGGCGCATCGTCGCCGAGCGTATCGAGAGGTGTCACGGGGTGCAGAAATCCCTCCTGTGGTGACACCGAAACCAGCATCCGCGGCCCGGCGATCAGGATGGGCTGGCGCATCTGCCCGTTCCAGGCGCGGAAGGAGAGGGCCTCGCCCTTGAAGCCGGCCAGTTCGAAATCGGGGCTGTGCAGATAGGCGGTCAGGTCGTCGAAGCTGGTGGCGTTGGTGCGGGCGGCGGCCTCCCCGATGCTGCGCACGGCGAGCCAGGCGGCATAGTCACGTGGCGTCATCCAGCGGCCGGCCAGCTTTTCGAAGCGGTTTTGCAACTGGGTGGCGCCCCACTGCTCGTTCACCCGCGACCAAGCGGTGGCGGTCAGCCCCTGGGTGCCGGCGACCGGGCGCGGATACCAGGTGCGGCCGTCGAGATAGTCGCCGAAATCGCCCGCCTCGTCGGCGACGATCAGCACGTCATAGTCCGGCCCCTGGGTCGCGAGCGGGATGTCCGACTGGATGGTGGTGACGCCCGTGTCGGTGCGCCGGTTTCCGGTGTCGAAGGTCCAGGATTTCTCGTCGGTGATCCGGCCGCCGAAGCGCTTGGCCGCGCGGCGGACGGCCTCGGCATAGAGCGCATCGCCGGGATCGCGGCCGGTCAGCAGGCTCCACCGCGTCCATTTCTTCCAGGCGAGATATTGCGCCAGCGCGTCGGCCAGCATGCGCCGGCTGGGGGCGGTGTGCAGGATGTTGGCCCGGCACTGGTCGTTGCGCAGCGCGTCGTCGGTGGCGCGCGCGTTGAACAACAGCATGGACTTCGCTTCCGGCCGGTCGGCGGCGGCGAGCAGCGCGTCAGCCGGCAGGTCGGCAACGACGAACCGCACCCCCTCGTCGGCCAGCGCCTTCACCCCGGCGGAGATGTCGCCATCCTGCGGCAGCACCTGTTCCACCAGCCGGTAGCTCTGATTGAGGAACTGGCCCGTTGTGTTGTTGTCGGCCAGCGCCAGCCGTGCGCCCTGAAGCCCCTCGTCGGTGGCGACCGGCTCCAGGAAGCTCAGCGGCGTGCGCGGGTCCTCCTGGCGGGCGAGATAGCCGATCAGCATCACCTTCGTGCCGGCGTCCTGCCGACCGGTCCCCTGGGCCATGGCCGGCGATGCAAGGGCCAGCAAGCCGATGGCCGGCAGAACCACAGCCGCAAGGCGGCACATCGATAAGCGGGATCGTCGTTCAGGCCATCGCCAGAATTTCACCATGCCCTCCTTCCGCAAGGTCGCCGATGAACCGATGGGCGCGGGTGGTTCCCGCACGCTCGAACCAGCTTCCGGTCCCCTCCAATCCACGCCGCAGCAGATGCAGGAACAGCCAGTCACGCGTACCGCCATCGGCGAAGCCATCGGGCACCGCATCCTGCCGCCGACCCAGCAGCAGCGTGCCGCGCCGCATGCCGAAGCCCGGATGCGGGCCGCATCCCCCTCCGGCTGCCAGCGTTCCGGCCACCATGAAGCCGGCGGCATAGGCGCCGACCGTGCCGTCGACGACGACGATCCCCCGCCGCATCCGCTCGGCCGTGCGGTCCCCGGCGCTGCCGCCGACGCTGATCAGCCCGCCCCGCATCCCAAGCGGCAGGCCGGGCAGGGCACCGCCCAGCGCGTCGCCGGCATTGCCCGTAATGCGCAGCAGGCCGCCGCTCATCCCGGCGCCGGCGTGGCTTCCGACATCGCCCTCGACAAGGATGCGGCCGGACGCCATGCCGGCACCGACCCGGTGCAGAACGGCCTCCCCCGGCCGGATCAGCATCGCTTCGGCCGCATCGCCGGCCGAAAGCTCGAACATTTCGCCGACCGTCGTCACCCCGCCGCCGCGAGGCAGCGGCAGTCCGGCGATGTCTTCCGCCGTCTGGCCGGCGAGCCTTTCAGGCAGCAGGGCGGACATGTCCACAATCGTCCCGGCATCGCCGCGGAAGGTCAGGGTCAGGCCGCTCATGCCATCACCTCGTGGAGGTGGAAGTGGTGCGGCCCGAGTTTTCCGCCATAATTGCCTGCGGTGATCGCCAGGACGCCGGCCGCCGTGCCGCCGGCTGCGGCGGCTGCGATGCCGGCCCGCATGCCGGCGCGGATCGCCGCCTCGTCTGTGCCGTCCAGCACCAGTTCCAGCACGGCCTCGACGTCCGGGGAGAGCAGGGTTTCAGGTTCGACTGCCCGCAGGGTCGGGCAGAAGCGCGTGTTGGTGGAGGCGATCAGCGCCTTGTATTTCGATCCGACCTTGGAGCCTGAGCGCACCACGCCGCCGGGGAAGGGCAGGATGACGCCCGGCAGCGACCGGATCGCCGCGACCGCCGCCTCCGCCGCGGCGAGGCACTGGCGGTGGCTGGCGGCCAGAATCAGGAAGTTGCCGCCGCCGATCCCCTTGGCCACGGCGACGCTGTCTTCGCAGACGAACTCTCCGTCCATCACCGGCAGGCGCCAGAAGCGGCGGTCGCCGAACTTCTTGGAAATCTGGTGCCCGTCGCCGAAGTAGCGCAGTCCATTGCCGAGCGGGATGCGCTTGGTCCCCTGGAGAAGTCCGGCATAGCAGGCCGACCCCGGCGAGGTCATGACGCATTGCCCGACGCGGTTGACGACAAGCTTGGCGAGGTCACCGGTGGACATGCCGAAGATCATCACCGCGGCCCCCGGCCGGCTGTCCGGCGTCTCCTCCGGCGTCAGCAGGCGTTCCACCGCCGCCTCGCAGCCGCAGCCGATGACGGAGGTGGCGAAGCCGGTCAGGCTGGAGGTTGCCGCATCGACCCAGGCGGGCGTGTCGGCGGTGATGACCAGCCGTGTGTAGGTCATCGGAAACGCCTCGGCGAAGGTGTCCTCGATGCGTACGCCGTTGATCTGCATCTCCGCCATCACGGCACCTCCCGCCGCCGGCAGGGGTGAAGCTGCGGACCGGCTCCGTGGCGGATTTCCGCGTCCTGGATGCGGAAATGCTTGATCGGCAGGCCGATGCGCTCGTCGAAATAGCGGGCGATGCGGCGCTCGATCAAATCGTCGAAGCCGGGACGGACGACATGGGTGCAGCCCTGCGCCATCGCCACCAGCGCCCCGTCCCGAACCACCAGCCGGCCGCTCTTGAAGACCAGATCGGGGCGCTCGAACATGGCGCGGCGGTCGGGCAGATCGCTGTAGACCGTAACGTCGGCCGACGCGCCCGGCGCCAGATGGCCGCGGTCGGCGAGCCCCAGGATGCGGGCCGGCGCGGCGCGGGTCATGATGGCGATCTCGGGGAGCGTGTATTCGCGCGTGATGGAGCCCAGCGTGGTGTGGGCTGGCGCGTCGGGATGGATCTCCGCCAGCTTCGCCAGACGGTAATCGCGGTCCATCAACAGCCGGATCAGCTCCGGATAGAAGGTGAAGGGTGCGCCGTTGGGATGGTCGGTGGTCAGGAACACCCGCCAGGGATCGTCGAGCAGCAGGAACAGCTCCAGCCCGATCGCCCATTGCAGCGCGTTGACATAGGAATTATCGCGATAGCGGAAGGGCACCACGCCGCATCCCGCCTCGCATTCGATGTCCATCGCCAGCCATTTGCGGGGATGGGCAAGCGGGGCGGTGTGGCGCTGCGCCATGGTATCGGCCGACGCGGTTACCGTTTGGCCGAACATCACCTGCCCGATGTCCACCGACAGCGTCGGCGTCCGGTTCACCGCCTCCGCCAGCGCCGCGGCGCCGGAAGAAAACTTGCGGTCGCCCGCCGTGTCGTAGCTGTGGAACTGGATGTGCGTCATGTGCATGGGCAGGCCCGACGCCGCCTGGATGGTGTCGAGTGTCGTCGCCACGTTGCCGGGAATGCCCAGGTTGCAGCCATGGACATGCAGCGGGTGGGGCAGCCCCAATTCGTACACGGCGCGGGCCAGCACGGTCAGGACGGTGCGCGGCGTGACGCCGTAGTGCGGCCCGGCCTCGTCGAGGTCGAGCTTGCGGGCGTTGAACTTGAAGGCGTTGATGCCGCCGGGATTGACGACCTTGACGGCAAGGCTCTGTGTCGCCGTCAGCATCCAGGCGACATAATCGTTGACCGCCGCCTGCCCGGCGTTGGTGGCGATCAGGTCCAGCAGGAAATCGTCGTTTCCCAGCACCAGATAGCCGCCGGTGTCGATATAGGGGATGTCGCTCATCTCCAGATGCGCGTGCCGGGCGTTGGACCCCAGCATCGCCGGCTCGAAGGCGGCGGTGAATCCCATCTCGATATAGCGGGCGCCGGTGGTGTGGGTGGAGGGGGTGGCGATGCCGCTTCCGCCTCCAATCCTGTCACAGCCGCAGGCGCTGCCGGCGAAGCGGTGCCGGTCGTGCTCCTCGCCCATCAGCATGCGGGCGAGGTTGACCTTGCCGCCGGCGATATGGCTGTGGATGTCGATGGCGCCCGCCATCACCACCTTGCCGGTCACGTCATACACCACGTCGGGCGTGGCACCCGGCCCCGGATCGGCGGTGACGCGGTCGTCGCGCAGCCAGAGGTCGGCGACCTCGCCGTGCCGGCCATTGGCCGGGTCGAACAGCCGTCCGCCGGCAAGCTTCGTCAGCATCCGGCGGTCTCCTTGACTGTGGCGGTCTGGTTGAGCGCCGCCAGGATGCGGCCGATCACCCCGGCAACGCTGGGCAGGCCACGGTCGATCAGCATTCCGGCATGCAGCGCCACCACGCTGTCGGCGCGGAACACGTCGCCCGCATGGTCGATGCCCGGCGTCCCCACCGGGATGAACAGAGCCGGTTCGGGAGTCATGGCCATTTCCGGCGGCGCCAGCATGATGACGGCGCCGTTGGTACTGAATTCCGGCATCTCCGGGCGGAAGGCGGAAATCCACAGCGTCACGTCGGCATCCTGCAGGCGGCGGCGCCAGTCGAACCGTTCCGGATCGTGCGTCGGCACGCCGCCGTCGAAGCCGGTGCGCAAGGGAAAGCCGGTGCGCCAGCCGGAGGCCTGATTGGCGCCGATCACGTTGTCGGCCCCCGACAGCGGAAGCCCGGCGCAGCGGGTGGTGCCGTCCACGGTACGGATCAGCCGGACCAACCCTTCCACGACCATGTCCGGCTGCGGCCCCTGGAACAGACCCGCCGCCCAGACCACCACCGCATAGCGGGCAGCGCGCAGCCGGGCCGCCAGTCCGGTCATCGGGTCGCCAGTCGCCGCCCTGCCGGCCAGAGCCGTCCGCAGCCCGGCGACCAGCGTGGCGAGATCCGCGGCCCCCGGATCGACCGTTTCGATTTGCCCGCCCAGGAGTTGCGCTGTCTCCGGCATGGGCTCCCCACCCAGGAAAACGACGCTCCGCGCTCCATCGGGCATGAAGGCCGGTTCCGGAACCACCCAGCGCTCCCACAGGCGCGGAAAGGCGGCGGCCGGGTCCGGGCCGACGACGAGGACGAGGTCGCTGCGGTTGCGCAACTCGGCCAACGTGGTGGTCGACCAGCCGAAGCGGCGCAGGACCGCCAGATTGCGGAACAGCGCGTCGGACCGCTCATGGTCCACCGTCGCCCCGATGCGTTCGGCCAGAGTCAGGGCGGAAAGCACGCCATCCACATCGGTCGCCAGCCCGGCGATCAGCGGTGCGCGGCTGGCGCCCAGCAGCCGGGCTGCCTCGGCAACGGCATCGTCGATGGAAACGGCGGCTCCGGCCATGCGGGCGTCCGTCGGCACCGTTGCGGATCGGCGGAACAGCCGGTCGGCTTGCGGACAGCCGCTGGGCCGGGGAGCGATGCCAGAATCGTCCTGGTCGATTCCGATGTCACCGCAGCCGAGGCCGCAGAACGGACAGAGAATGTCGGGGTGGAAGGTCATGGCCCCCAATTCGGCTGAGCGGAAAGTCGCTTTTGCAGAAAAACGCAGTCAATCCGAGTAGTTCGAAAAGAGTGACGGTCTTCGCCAGGGGGCGCTCAAGCACAAGGCCCGGAATAGAGTCGACAATATTCGGCCATGGTCGATCATCGGCAGGCAGAGCGGTCCGGTCATGCCCGTTTTCCTCCCTGTGTTTCCGTGCCCCGTTTGGGTTACCGCGCGTGGATACTCGTTCGCGCTACGGACAATTTTGTTCGTAACGCTAACATTGTGCGGTGACCCGCGCAAAGGGAATGCAGATGAGCCACCAGCGCAATCGGATAGGAGAGGTGTGGGTCCGTGCGCCTGCACGCCTGCATGCCGGCTTCGTCGATCTCAATGGCGGGTTGGGGCGCCGCTTCGGCAGTCTCGGCATCGCCATCGACCGGCCGGCCATCGTCCTGCGCGCCCGCCCGGCCGACAGGCTGACGGTCAGCGGGCCATCGGCCGACCGCGTCCGCCGCAGCATCGAACGGCTGGGCCGGGAAGCAGGCCTGCCGGATGCCGTCGACGTGATGGTGGAGGAGGCGATTCCGCCCCATGTCGGCTTGGGCTCCGGCACTCAAACGGATCTCGCGGTCGCTACGGCGCTCACCTGCCTGGAGGGGCGGGGCACCGCCGCCCGCGATCTGGCCCGCGCCTTGGAGCGGGGGGCACGCTCCGGCATCGGGCTGGCTGCCTTCGAGCAGGGCGGGGTGCTGCTGGACGGTGGCCGGGGCGGGCTGGACGCCGCACCGCCGGTGATCGCGCGGGCGCCCTTCCCCGACGATTGGCGCATCCTGCTGCTGCTCCATCGCGGCGGCCACGGGCTGCACGGCGCACCGGAAGTCGAAGCCTTCCGCCGGCTGCCGCCCTTTCCGCCCGACGCCGCGGCCCATCTTTGCCGGCTGATGCTGATGGTCGCGCTGCCGGCGCTGGCCGAACGCGATGTGGATCGGTTCGGACAGGCCATCGGCGAGCTTCAGCGCACGGTCGGCGACCATTTCGCCCCGGCCCAGGGTGGGCGCTTCACCAGCCCCTTGGTGGCCGAGGCGTTGGCATGGCTGGAGGCGCAGGGGATCGCCGGGGTCGGGCAAAGCTCGTGGGGGCCGACCTGCTTCGCCATCGTCGGCGATGCGGCACTGGCGGAAAGGCTTGCCAGCGAGATGCGCGTGCGTTGGGCCGGTTCGCCGCTGGAGGTGATGGTCTGCCGCGGGCGGAATGTCGGCGCGACGGTGCGGAACCTGTCGGCCGATGCGGAACCGGCGCCCCCGATCCGGCGCGCCGCGGGCGAATGAGCGCGCTGTTGAACAATTGGCCGACAATTGGCCGGTGAACGACTGAAATGGAGGCAGGCATGGGCGCCCCTTACGTGCTGCACATGATCACGCCGCTGGCGAATGTCAGCCCGTTCGACGTCAACATGGCGGTGGATGCCGGCATCGACACGGTGGTCCCCTATACCGGCATCGAGACCGCCCAGGTCGAGGCGCTGACCCAGGACGCCATGTTCTCCCGCGATCCGAAGAACGCGGTGCGCACCGGCCTTTTCATCGGCGGGCGCGACGCGGCGATGGCGCTGGACATGCTTGACGTCGCGCGCAAGGCGATGTTCCCGCCCTTCCAAATCTCGGTCTTCGCCGATCCGTCCGGCGCCTTCACCACCGCCGCCGCCATGGTCGCCGTGGTCGAACGCGCCCTGCGGCGGTCGGGGGTGGATGGCCTCACCGGGCTCGACGTCCAGGTCTATGGCGCCACCGGCGTGGTCGGTGGCATCGCCGGGCTGATCGCCGCGCAGGCCGGCGGTAATGTCACCCTGGTCAGCCACCGCGGCGTTTCGGCCGTGCAGGGCAAGGCGGAGGAGTTCGGCCGGCGCTATGGCGTCACGCTGTCCTGCGCCGACACGTCCACGGGCGGCAAGGCGGCGCTGATGGACCGGGCGGAGGTCGTGCTGGCCTGCGGCAAGGCCGGGGTTACGGTGCTGACGGCAGACGATCTGCGCTCCGCCAAGCGCCTGCGCGTGGCGGCCGACATCAACGCCGTACCGCCGGCCGGCGTGGAGGGTGTCGGCGTGCAGGATGATGGCACACCCTTGCCTGGCCATTCCGGCGCCGTCGGCATCGGCGCGCTTGCCATCGGCAACGTCAAGTTCAAGGTCCAGCACCATCTGCTGGAGCGGATGCAGACCGGCGGCACCGCCGTCGCCTTCGATTTCCAGGACGCGATGGACGCGGCGCGGACCATTGCGGGAAAGGCCAAGTGATGCAGCAGCGCCCCAGCCTGTCGGCCCTGTCCGGCCCGCTCGCCGCGGCCTTGGTCGCCGATGCGGTACAATTGCGGCTTGGCATTGACAGGGTGGCCGGCGCCACCATCGTCGATGGCGGGATCGCCTGTCCCGGCGGTCTGGAAACCGGTCGGCGCATCGCGGAGCTGTGCATGGGTGGCCTCGGCCGGGTGACGCTTCAGGCCGACACCCAGTCCGACCGCTGGCCATTCCAGGTGGCAGTACACAGCACCGACCCGGTGCTCGCCTGCCTGGGCAGCCAATATGCCGGCTGGAGCCTGTCGCACAAGGACGAGGGCGGCTCCTTCTTCGCGCTCGGCTCCGGTCCCGGCCGCGCGCTGTCCCGCAAGGAGACGCTGTTCGACGAGCTTGGCTATGGCGACAGCGGCGACCATGCCGTACTGGTGCTCGAAAGCGGAACCGTCCCGCCGGCAGCGCTGGTCGAGCGGATCGCGGCCGACTGCGGGGTGGCGCCGGAGCGGCTGACGCTGGTGCTGACGCCGACGGCAAGCCTCGCCGGTACGGTGCAGATCGTCGCCCGCGTGCTGGAGGTGGCGCTGCACAAGGTGCACGCGCTGGGCTTCCCGCTGGAGCATGTCGCCGACGGCATCGGCGTGGCCCCCCTGCCGCCGCCCGGCAAGGGCTTCGTCGAGGCGATGGGGCGGACCAACGACGCCATCCTGTTCGGCGGCACCGTCCAGCTTTTCGTCACCGGACCGGAGGATGCCGCCGCCGATCTGGCGCGGCGCTTGCCCAGCACGGAGTCCCGCGACTACGGGCGTCCCTTCGCCGAAGTGTTCGCGGCGGTGAACAAGGATTTCTACGCCATCGATCCCCTGCTGTTCGCACCGGCCCGCGTGGTGGTGACTGCGCTCGACAGTGGGCGCAGCTTCCATGGCGGGCGCCTTGCGCCGGACATGCTCGACCGCTCCTTCAGCGGGACAGGGGGATGAGCGCCGCGGTGGCAGAGCTGTTCATGGCCGTCTGCCGGACGGAGGTGATGGCGTTGAAGCCCGGCAATGTCCATGTGCACGCCGCCGGCCATGGCATGACGGTGGAGGACTTCCTGCGGTCGGCGGAGGCCGCCGCGCCGGAGATCGCACGGGCGCATGCTCCGGTTGGCGAACGCATCCTGCGGGCGGTGCAGGCGACCCGCGCGGTGGTGGGCTGCAACACCAACCTTGGCATCCTGCTGCTGTGCGCCCCGCTGGCCTACGCCGCCGAGATGCCGGCCGTGCGCCCTCTGCGGGATCGGGTGGGCGATGTGCTGGGAACGCTGACGGTGGAGGATGCCGAAGCTGCGTTCGCGGCGATCCGCCTTGCTTCGCCCGGCGGGCTGGGCCAAGCGCCGGAGCATGACGTCGCCGGCCCGGCGACGGTGGACCTGCGCGAGGCGATGGCAGCCGCCCGGTCGCGCGACCGCATCGCCGCCCAATATGCCGACGGCTACCGCGACGTTTTCGACATCGGGGTCGCCTGCGCCCGGTCGCTGGCGAACAGGTCGGCGGCGGACGCCGATGCGGTGTCGCTGGCCGAAGCCGTTTACCTGGAATTCCTGACCTCCTTCCCCGACAGCCACATCCTGCGCAAGCATGGGGAGGTGATTGCCGCGGCCGTGCTGACCGAAGCCCGCGATGTGCGCAGGCAGGTGGCGGAGGCATCGTCGGCAGCCCTACGGCGCGAGCATCTGTTCGTTTTCGATGCGCGACTGAAATGGCAGGGCATCAACCCCGGCACCTCCGCCGACCTCACCGTCGCCAGCCTCTTCGCCTATTGGCTGGAGAAGCGGGAAGACGCCCACACAGGAACACGGGCATGACCGCTGGTCTCGACATCGGCCGTCGCCAGACGCTGGCCGCCGCGCTGTGCCTCATGGTGGCAACCGCGTCCGCATCGGCGGAGCCGTTGGCGGTGACGGAAGTGGCGCCCGGCGTCTTCGTCCACCAGGGCGTCATCGCCGAACCGGCGCCGGACAACCACGGCGATACCGCCAACATGGGCTTCATCGTCGGCGACAGCGGGGTGGCGGTCATCGACACCGGCGGCACGCCGGAACTGGGGCGGCGCCTGCGCGAGGCCATCGCCGCCCGCACCGACAGAAAGCCGGTGGTCGTCATCAACACCCACATGCACCCCGACCATGTCTTCGGCAACGCCGCCTTCTCCGACGTGCCGATCACTGGCCATGCCAATCTCCGGGATGCGCTGGCTGCCCGGCAGGAGGTCTATCGGCAGCGTCTGGCCGACGAGTTGGGGGAGGATGCGGCTGCCGGCATCGTCCCGGTCCGCGTCGACCGGCCGGTTTCCGAGGAGGTGCGGATCGACCTTGGCAACCGCATCATCGTGATGACCGCCTATCCCACGGCGCACACCAACAATGACCTGACGGTCTTCGACCGCAAGACGGGTACCCTGTTCGCCGGTGACCTGCTGTTCGTCGATCATCTTCCGGCGGTGGACGGCAATGCGCTTGGCTGGCTGCGGGTGATCGACAGTCTGGAGCGGGTGCCGGCGGTGCGTGCCGTTCCCGGCCATGGTCCTGCGGTCGTCGATTGGCCGGGCGCGCTGGACGCCGAACGGCGTTACCTGACGGTGCTGGTGGAAGGGGTGCGGCGGGTGCTGAAGGCCGGCGGCAGCATCCAGGATGCCGTTGCAAGCGTGGCGGAGGACGAACGGGACCGCTGGCTGTTGTTCGATGCATACAACCCGCGCAACGTCACGGCGACCTTCGTCGAGCTGGAATGGGAATAGGAGCGGACGCCACGGGACAAATCCAGGGAGGGAGCGATGACGCGATATCCGCTATCGGGGCCACTGATGGGGCTTTTGGTCGTCCTGTCCACGCCTGTGCTCGCCGCTGGGGATGCGGCTGACGACTCGGCGCGCTGGGACGTGCTGCACGACATGTACTTCAAGGACCGCCCGATCGAGGAGGCTGGCGACCGCATCCGCATCGACGCGCCGGCCCGCGCCTATGACGCTGCGCTGGTTCCGGTGCGGGTCGAGGTCGAATCGTCGCTTCGCCTGAAGACGCTGTCGCTGCTGGTCGACAAGAACCCGGTGCCGCTGGCCGCCACCTTCCGTTTCGGCCCGGCCAGTGCCGGCGGCGGCATCGAGACCCGTGTGCGCGTCAACGAATACACCAATGTCCGTGCAGTGGGGGAGACCCAGGACGGCCGGCTGCTGATGACCGAAGCCTACGTCAAGGCGGCCGGCGGCTGTTCCGCCCCCGCCGTCAAGGACCCGCAGGAGGCGATGGCGCGCCTCGGCCGCATCAAGGTGAAACTGCCGGAGACGTTGACTCCCGGCAGCCCGGCGACGGCCCAGGTCATGATCAGCCATCCCAACAGCAGCGGTCTGCAGTTCGATCAGGTCAGCCGTACCTATATCCCGGCCCATTATGTCCAATCCATCGCCATCCGGGTCGGCGGGCAGACGGTGCTGGAGGCGGACACCGACATCTCCATCAGCGAAGACCCGAACCTCCGCTTCAGTTTCGTTCCGGTGGAGGGCGGCAGCCTGGAGGTGGTCGCCCACGACACCAAGGGTGCCACCTTCACCCGTACCGTTCCCCTGACGGCCGGAAGCCGCAAGGATGAGCCGGCGCTTTAGCCGCCGGCCGCGATCCTTTCGGAAGCACTGGTCAGAAGCACTGGCGGTCGGCGGCGACCTGGGCCTGGCGGAAGCGGTCCATCAGGTCCTTGGCCCAGCCCGCGCTGCGGAAGATTCCGGCGCGCTCGCCCGGTTGGTCGGCCATCACCTTCACCGTCTCGATGGCCGTGTAGTCGTCATAGCTGATGCGGTCGGCGATGGCGTCGATGCTGCAGGCGCATTTCTCCATGACGATGTGCGACTGGCCGTTGGACGCCATGCAGGCGATGACATAATCGGCCCGCGCCGCCGTTGGATAGTCGTTCGCCGGGCTGGCGGCGGCAGAACCCGCCGACAGCAGGGCCGCCGCGAGGACAAACGCGATGCGAACAGACATGGCCGGAATTCCCCCATCTTACCCATGGGCGCGTGCCGGGGAGGACGGTCCCATGGTTCAGCAATGATTGCTCTATATAACAATCACGGATGCGGATGGAATTGGGCCACTCAAAAGGGGTGGGTGTCTTTCGGGGTGGCCGCGCGGCATCATGCCCGGGCGCATTGCGGACGCACCGAAAACCACCCTCCCCTTGCCGGCTCACCCGTATCAGATCTGGCGCTGTCCGCATTTCCAGCGGCGGACTGTGTATTTCGGGTGCTGTTCCGCCCATTCGGCGGCCCGGAACATACCGTTGCGCGAACAGGCCATCACATTGACGAACGGTTCCTGGAATGCGGGGCGTTCGACAGTGCAGCGGTCGGGATCGGAAACGAGGCAGACCACGAGGAACAACTCGATCATGACATCTCCAGCCGTCATGGATGTTGGGGCGACCTCGGTTGGGCGCCTTGATTCGGCGGCGGCCGTCCAGGTTCATGCACGGGGAATTATGTTGCACTGCACACAAATCCAGCGCCGGAGTCAAGGCGCATGGTTTATGGAAAACCAACTTTGTGTGAACACCCGGGACTGCAGATCGTCGCGGTGGGGAGGGTCTGCGGCAGCTTGCGCATTGCGGGCAGGGGCATGTCGCCCTTCATCCCTGCATCGCCTTGGCCAGGAATCTGTCGATCATCCCGGCGACGGTCTCACTGTCGAGATCGTCCAGCCGGCAGGTCAGCACGTCTGTCGTCTTCACCGGCGTCAGGAAATTCTCGGACACCGAGGTCGTGCCGTCCTCTCCGACATGGAAGGTCATATAGGCGCGCGGGGCATCCATCCCGGTGTCGAGCGAGGTGAAATGGACGATGGCGCGCGGCATCTCGTGGACGAGGTCGATGTCCTCCTGGAACCACACCGTGCCGACCTCGCGGACGATCGGCTGCCGGGAGTCGGTAATAGGCCGGATGATGCGGTCGTGCAGGTCGCGGATGTCCTTCAGCATCGTTACCTTGCGGCCGTCGCGGGCGCCTTCGCCGAAATGTTCGATGGCCTCGCGCCGTGCGGCGTCCAGCATGTGGCGGGTGCGGACCACGGCATCGACCAGCCGGCTGGTGGCGTCTGAATGCATCGCGTCTGCCTCCTCCTTTGCCGGATCAGCGGTTGCCCGGCTGGTGTTCGCGTCCCGTGGGCGCCGGCAGGTCGCCCGCATGCTCCACCTTGCGGGTCAGATAGTCGGTCGCCGACAGCGCGAACAGGACCGCCAGCCAGAACAGGCCCGCCGCCGCCGCGGCACGGGTCAGCGCCGGTGCGCGGAACAGCTTCATGAAGAGCGCCAGCACCAGAAGCGCCTTCGCCACCGAGATGCCGAGCGCCACGACGACGTTCATCGGCCCCGGCATCGGCACATAGGAAAGGGCGAGCGTCGCCGCCAGCAGCGCCAGCAGCGCCGCCCAGGTCAACAGCAGCGGGAGGGGAGGTGCCTTCATGGTCCGCTCCGTCCGACCAGATAGATCAGCGGGTAGAGGAAGATCCAGACGATGTCGACGAAGTGCCAGTACAGCCCCGTCACCTCCACCGGCGTGTAGTAGCGGGGTGAGAAGGCGCCGCGCCGCGCCCGCACCGCCATCACCGCGATCAGCCCGATGCCGATGGTGACGTGGATGCCGTGGATGCCCGTCAGCAGGAAATAGAGGAAATAGAACAGCTCGATCGTCTGGGCATGCACGCTGTCCTCATGGAAATTCAGCCCCGGCACCAGATGCTCGGTCCACTCCTCGTGGTATTCGTAGCCTTTCAGCCCGAGGAACAGCAGCCCCAGCAGCGCGGTGACCGCCAGCAGCCGGGTCAGAGCCTTGCGCCGGCCATGCTCCGCCGCATGGACGGCCCAGGCCATGGTGAGGCTGCTGGTCAGCAGCACCAGCGTGTTGACGGAGCCGATGACGATCTTGGTGTGGCGCCCGGCCTCCGCCACGCCTTCCGGGTAGGTGGTGCGCAGCCATGTGTAGGCCAGCAGCATCCCGCCGAAGAACAGAATCTCCGTCGCCAGGAACACCCACATGCCGAAGGTTGCGGTCTCCGCCTGCTGTTCCGCCGTCGCGTATTGCGGTTCGGGCTGTGGGATGACGGGTGCGTCAGACATCCTGCGGCTCCGGTTCCGGCCGGTACTGGTAGGGCGGTCGGGTGACTGTGGGCGTCTTATCGAAATTGTGGGCGGGCGGGGGGGAGGAGGTCTGCCACTCCAGCCCGGTCGCCGCCCACGGGTTGGATCCTGCCCGC
>NZ_LGQU01000123.1:0-15860 GCF_003115935.1 Azospirillum sp. TSH20 | reverse complement strand
CTTCAAATCGGAATGCCGGCCGGCTTGCGATCGGAACACTGGCCGCTTTGGCGTCGGAAACCGTGGCCGCTTTCAGTCGGAATCTGCAGTCGGTCTCGTTCAACACGGTGAAGAGCCGTCTCTGGAAGCATTGGACGGCCGAAGAGGTGGCACGTCGGCGTGGCGAGACCGTCAGAGTGCGCAAGCATCGGCACCGGGGCGGTTCGCTGGTGCCGGACTATCCTCTGCAAATCTGCCAGATCGACGAGACGGAAATCGACGTGCTCGCTGTTGACGACGCGGGGCACCTGCTGAAGCGGCTTTGGCTCATCGTTCTGGTCGACGTGCTGACCCACATGATCCTGGGCTTCTGGCTGTGGCCGCGGTCGGCCAACCGGGAGGCGATCGGACTGTGCCTTCAGCACGCCATCCGCCCGAAGGGAGCGTACTTTCAGAAGTTCGGCCTCGAAGCCACGGATGTCTTCGGCCGACCGGAGCGCATCATTTCGGATCGGGCGGCCTGGTACAAGGCTCTGAAAGGCCACCGTGGCCTGGAGGATCTCCGCATCACGGTGGATCCCCGGCATGGCGAGCCGCATATCCGCAACGTGGTCGAACGCCTGCAGGGATCGATCAACCAGCAGCTCCGCAAGGCCCGCGGGCAGACCGGCCGGTCCGTCGCCGACAGAGGCGACTATCCCGCCGAGGACCGCGCCTGCCTCACCTATGAGCAGATCGAGAAGGCGGCGGCCATCACCGCGTTCCGCATCTGCAACGGGGAAATGGATGAGAAAACCCGTAAGCGCCCTGATCTTGAATGGAGCAAGCACGCCTCCCGGATTCCCGAGCATCTCCTGACCGTCGACTGGGAGGAGGTGCAACTCGCCTTTTTGCCGGAAAGCACATGCAGCTTGTCCAGCAAAGGCATTGCGGCCTTCGGCCTCTTTTACTGGAAGCCGGACGATGTCCGGCTGGCCGAGCTTTACGCCAACCGCGGACGCGAAAAGCTACGGATCAAGGTCAACCGCAATGACGTCAGCCACATCTACCTGTGGCACCCGACGCTGATGCAATGGCTCACGGTCCCCCGCGCCGACGGCGTGCTGACCCCCATGACGGCCTGGGAACTGGACGCCCAAAATGGCCGGGAGCGCCAGGAGGCGGGCACCTCCTGGGCGGAGCGAGGGAAATCACGCGAAATGGTGGACGAGGCGCTGACTCCGCCCCCACGGCCTCGCAAAGCGCGGGTCAGCCGGAAGGCGGCCAGCGACGCCTTGGCGGCGCGCGTCGCCAGTGAGGCCCCCAAACCCTATGCGGCGGATATGGAGATCAACCGTCTCAAGACCACCGGAGACGGTCTGGGAGTCTTGCCGTCGACGGATGACAGTTTCGAGGTCGAGCACTGGGGGGCGTCATGACCGACCATCTGAACGAGGACGCACGACAGCGGCTTGAAACCCTCAGCGATGAGGAGCGCTGCCTGTACCTGGGGGAAACGCGGTGGATTGGCTATCCGGCCGCCGTGAGAGCCCTGACCGACCTCGTGAGACTCCGGGAGCGACCGAAATCCACCCGAACCACGGGGGTCGCGGTGTGCGGCCCGTTCCGCAACGGCAAAACCATGGTTGCGGATCGCTTCCTGAAAACGCCGTCGGTCCAAATGCGCCCCGTCTACTACTATCAGATGCCCAGCGAACCCTCCCGCGCGGAGTTCCTGTCCGGCCTCATCCGGGCGATGGGCCGCGTGCCGGACCCGACCAACCGCACGATCGATGGCCGGCGCCAGCAGATGATGGATCTGTTCGGAGAATACGAACCCCGCGTCATCATCTTCGATGACGCGCACCACGGCTTCCGCGGCAGCGGTGCCAAGGAATTTCACACCCTGCTGCGCGTGATGGGGCATGAGTGGGATATTTCACCCGTGCTGATCGGTGACCGGTCGCTGGCGGAGGTGATCCACAACGACGGAGAACTGCGCACCCGCCTGACAAGCGCCCCACTGCCCCGTTGGCAATACGATGCCGATTATGCCCGCCTCCTGAACAGCCTGATCCTCAGCCTGCCACTGCGCCGGAAATCGGACTTGACGGAGGACACGCTGGCCAAGCGCATCTTTCTGACATCAGAAGGGTTGATCGGCGACATCGTGCAGACCGTCACGGCGACCGCCGTCGAAGCTGTGCGCCGCGGCGAGGAACGGATCACCGTGGCGCTGTTCGACGACATGAAGTTTCGTCCACCCTCCAAACGGTTTTCCGCACAGGATTTGCTGGGGCTGGGGTGATGGCACCGTCGCCCTCCCTCCCGGACACCGGACCTTTCCCGGTTGAGCTGTTGGAACGGGGCCGTCCGACGGGGGAGCGCTGGGCCACCGATCCCGTCCCGTTTCCAGACGAGCTGTTCAGCAGTTGGCTGGCCCGGATGGCCCACGCCAACGCGATGGGGCCGGACAGCTTCCTGACTCATCTGCGACTGAAAAGCCGGATAGCGGTCGCCGATCCGGATCGTGAACAGGCGCCGCGCCTGATCGCCTACCTGGAACGCCAGACCGGCCATCGCGGCCGGATTGGCCCGCTGCAACGGTTTGCCCATCCGATTGGCCGGCCTTGGGCCGGCACGGTTGTCGCCCCCCGCTTCTGTCCGCTGTGCTGGCGCGAGGATGCCAGCCCCTACCTGCCCTGGTTCTGGCGGGTTGACGTGGCAGCGGTGTGCGTCCGGCACAACCGGTTCCTCCACGACCGTTGCCCGCGGTGCCTTGCTGAACTGGTGCCGCTCCACGGTTCGGCGCGTCGTCCATTGTGGCGCTGCCATGCCTGTGGCACCGATCTTCGCACCGTCCCGGCCGCGAAGGCTCCGCGCACCGTGGTCCGGGGACAGCAACTGCTCCTGGAGCTGGCAGCTCTGGCCGAAGACATCGACCGGCCGGAACTGATCGAGCATGCACTGACCGCGTTCCGGGCATTGGGCGGCAAACCGAACGGCGCAGCCTGGACCCTTCGTCAGCGATTGCACGCGGTGGGCGCCTCCTTGGCCGCCGCCCATGAGGTGTTGGTGGCGCCGGCGACAGGGTTCACCCGCACCCTCCTTGTACGGCTCCTGGCGGGGGGATCGCTGGATGCTCTCGACACGACGGTTCTGCTGCCGGCCCGCTGCTGGCCGTCCATTGAGGAGGCCATGCGGCCACCACGACAGCGTCGGCGGCCGGTCGGAGCCGACCGTTCCGCCCTGGTGGGCGCCTATGCCCAGATCTGGAGCCGGATAACCCCGGCCCGGGCCTTGGCCATCGGCCTGACCAGCGACGTCCGCTCTGCACCCGTGACCGAGGTACGGAGCGCGACTGTTGCGGACGTGAAAGCCGCGGCCCAGTTGCTCGACCGACGGTCCGCAGCTGGCTCCGAAATCAAAAGCTGGATGGGGGTCATAAACGGGTGGCTGAATTCCCCCCGCGTTCACCTCACCATCGGCACCATCGACACCCGGGTCGTGCAACTGGCCCTGTTCGTCGACGCCATCCTCACCGTTCTGGTGGTGGAGGCCGCGTTGGAGGATCAGCTCCCCACCTTTCTGCGGGTGCTCCGACAGGCGGTCCATCGACGGTGCCTTCTGGCGGGCGCCCAAGCCATGGATACCGGGGTCTCGCCGAACCGGGTGGTCCTGTTCGAAGCCGCCGGCTGGCGGCGTCATGGACAGGCGCCTTACCGGTTTGCCTGCGATTTCCTCATGGCGCCGCGCCACGGTCCGCCGGTCCACATGCGCTATGGCCTGTTGGATGAAGCCCAATCGTTCAGCGGCCGGGCGGCAGGAAGCTGAGATCGCAAGCCCAGACCCGCTCACCGCCGCGGTCGGCGATGTCGCGCACCACGCCGGCCTTGGCGAGCTGCTCCACCAGCAGATGCACCCCGCGCAGCGACAGGCCGCAGCGCCCCTTCAGCTCGCCCGCCACCCGGCTGATAGTGAAGGCCGGACGGTCGTGCAGCCAGTCCAGCACGTCGGGCAGGCGCGAGCTGCTGCGCCGCGGCGCAGCAGCCAGCCGCGTCTCCCAGTGTTCCTGCAGCAGATCGAGCTGACGCAGCCGCTCCAGCTCATGCGCCACCAGCTCGGGCATGCTGTCGAGGACCCAGCGCGTCCAGGCGCTCTCCGTCCCGGCCAGGGCAAGCCGGTAGCCGGTGACGTCGCGGGCGAGGGCCGCCGTCAGCGGCGGCCAAGCGTGATGCAGCCGGCAGGCCTCGCGGACCAGGGCGGGGGCGGCAAGCCACACCACCACACTCCACCAGGAGGTCGGCGGCCGCTCCGACGCCACCGCAGCCCGCAAGGCGGCGCTCTCGGCATCGTCATCCGGACCGGGGCGGAGCGGCGCTCCCGGATCGGGGCGCAGCGCCAGGGCGCGGGTCGCCGCCGCCGCCCCGAGCAGGCCGGGGGCGGCCGCCAGGGCCTCGGCCACCGCCTCCAGCGCCGGACCGGCATCGGCGGCACGGGCTTCACCCAGGCCGGCCGCTCGCCCGCCCTGGGCAACACTCCAGCGCCGGTGCAGTTCGTCCAGCCAGGGTCGGGTCCAAGGCGTCAGCGGCGGCGGGAGGGCAGCGGCCTCGTCGCCTTCGTCCTCCAAGTCTTCACCGTCCCCGAGTTCGACCGCCTCCAGGGCGGCGATCGAGGCGCGCACCGCGGCCACGACGTCCCCTGGGTCTACCTCCCTGGCCGGGACCGCTGCGGGCCGGACGGAGGTGCGCTCCGGCGGCAGGGCGGCGGTCAGGCCAGCCGGCAGCTGGGCGAACAGCGGCACCAGCAGGGCGGCGCGGGCAGCCTCGCCCTGGGCGTGCTCCGGCGCGGCGAGGGCGCGCTGGAAGTCGTGGGCGTCGAGGCGGTGGCCGTCGAGGCGGATCACCGCGGCGGCCGAGCGGCGGGCGGCATCGGCGGCGAGGCGTCGGCGCCGCGCCGGGTCGGCGAGGGCCTGGTCGAGGCGGCCGAGCGCGCGTTCGGCGGCGAGCAGAGCGGGGAGAAGGGAGAGGAGGATCATCGCGGCTCCAGGAAAGCCGCGTCAGGTTAGCCGATTGCAGTGATTTTTACTAACTGCACCGACATCGAAGGGTAGGAAAAACCGGCTTTTGATAACACTTCGATAATGACAGTTATCAATGCGTTATCAATATCCGATAGACCCCGGCGCTCGGCGCCGCTAGGATGGCGCCATGCCCACAGACCGCACGCTGACGGCCCCGGACGCCGCCGTTCCCTTCGCGTTTGAGCCGATCCTGTCAGCCGATGACGTTGATCGCCTCCGCGCCGCCTTCGCCACCCGGACGATCGCGGCGTCCACCCGACGCGCCCTGCTCGGCGACGGGCGTCTGTTCGTGAGTTGGTGCGGACAGACCAAGCGCCAAGCGATGCCGGCCAGCCGGGAGACGGTGGACGCTTTCCTTGCCGCGGCGGCGGCCGACGGCCGGTCGACCGCCACCCTGCGGCGCTACCGCAGTTCGCTCGCCTGGTGGCACGCCGCCGGCGGCTTCGCCAATCCGTGCGCCGGGTCGGCCGTGGCGGTGCCGGTGCCCGCGACCACCCTCACCGATGCCGCCATGGCCGCGCTGCGTGCCTTCATGGACCTCGCCCAGCGCGGTTACGCCCCCGCGACGCTGCGCGCCACCGAAGCCGACGCCCGCCGGTTCGCAGCCTGGTGCGGACCGCAGGGGCTGTCCTGGCTGCCGGCCGATCCGGAAACGGTGCGGCGCTACATCCAGGAGATCGGCACGGCCCGCAAGCCGACGACCGTGGCACGCTACCTCGCGTCGATCGCCTTGCTGCACCGGGCCGCTGGCCACGAGAATCCGTGCCGGCACTGGCGTGTCGACTTGGAACGCCGTGGCCATGCCCGCTTGCCGCATGGCCAGCGGCGGCAGGCGGCCGCCCTGACCGACGCCGTGCTGGCGCCGATCCTCGACCGTCTCGATCCGGAGCAGCCGGATCGGTCGAAACCGCTGAAGCCGATCGATCTCCGCGACCGGGCGCTGCTGCTGGTCGGTCGCGACACCCTGGCCCGCGCCGATGAGTTGGTGGCCTTGCGTTGGGACGACCTCCATCCGGTCGACTTGGCCTTGAACCCGGACGCGCAGCTGGGCGAGGCGACCATCCGCATCCGTCGCTCCAAGACCGATCAGGAGGGGCACGGGGCCGAGGCTTGGCTCTCGGCCGAAACCGTTGCGGCGCTCACGGTTTGGCGGGCAGTGGCGCCGCGGTGGCCGGCCGAACCGGGGGATGAGGGGCCGCACACCCGGGACGGGGCTTTCCTGTTCTGCCACCTGTCGCGCAGCGGCGCCGGCGAGCGGATGAGCCCGGCGGCGGTGCGCCGCGTGGTGGAGCGGCGCACCGGCGAAGCGGACCCGCTCGCCGTCGGCTTCAGCGGCCACAGCTTGCGCGTCGGCGCCGCCCAGGATCTGCTGGCCGCCGGCGTCGACCTGCCCGGGCTGATGCAGGCGGGACGCTGGTCCTCGCCGGTGATGCCGGCCCGCTACACCGAGCGCCTGCGGGCGACGCGCGGCGCGGTGGCGCGGGTCCGGCGGGAAAAGGGAAAGGACGGGAGGAAGCCGCTGTAACGGACCGGGATCATTGGCAATTACATTTGGACGATCGGACTTGAAATTCGATTGAACAGCACTTCACTCCTTGGCGTGCTCCTGCGGCTGCGCACCACCGTCGTCGTCCCAGCCACGAAGCCGGGCACCACGCTCCAGCTGGCGTTGCCGCTCATCGGCAATGCTCACGGCAACCGGGAACGCCGAAGCGGTCTGAATGAACATTTTCCCGCGCAGAAAATGGACCGACGACGGGCGCTTGCTTGGCTGGGTGGCGTGCATGACAGCTTCTCCTCTCCGGTGCGGTCCAATAAGACCTGGACTGACTGCACCGCTCTCGTGTGTTCCTCGCCATAACAGTCATCCCGGCATGAGGGTGAAGGCACCCGACCGGTCCTGACCCGGTTTTACGTGCCCTGCGAACCATCCCCCTACGAACCGTACTGGGGTTCCGTTTCCGCCGATGCCAGGATCCTGTCCAGTTCATCCGGGTCTATGAGCGCTGTCTGCGCCATGCCCGACCCTCCATTGGAGCGCCCATCGGCATGCGGCAGATGGATCCAGGTCGCAGTACGGCGATACACAGGGAAAGAGAGCGAGTCGATCAGCTCCTCGTCGGTTTCCACGACGTAGCTCCCCGCCGGTTGCACTCCGTCCATGCCGTTCAATTCAAAGGGTCGGGTGACCGTCACGGTCCTGGTGGTTGTGCGGGTGAATGCGGTGCTCATCGAACGGTGCTCCCGTGCGTGTCCGGCGGTTTCTGAAGGTGCTCTCCGGGTCAGGTCGCCGGTTGGACGAATGACCTGGTCATCGCATTTTGATGGCGAGGGAGGTGCCCGTTCGACGTGACGGGCTTGCGGCGGATGGCATCCTGCAGATGCGCACCGGGTGGTTGGGCGCAGCCGCCGTCGCAGCCGTCGTCTTTGCAGGACGTTCATCTTGCAGCAGACACTGCTATCCGCTGAAGCCCGAGAACGCCAACCCTGCGAGAAAGCCGACTGACATGCCAAGTGTCAGATAGGCCATGCTTTTCCATTTCGGCGCGGACAAAGCCCAGGCTGCACGCTCTGAAGCGGTCCACTCTGATAGCGTCGTATTCCTGAGCGTCATCGCAACCTCCCGCTACGGGTTTCATAATCAATATGGTGGCAATAATTTACACAACAATAATCGGCTCAAAATATTTACACCGAAGCTCATTTGATATGAAATCACATACACTTTGATTGCCTTAATCAATATACGATTTTTCTGCTTCAATCTGGAGTGCGGTCCTTTCCTCCGCTCCATCGGGGCAGGTCGCGGCGACGCCGTTGCGATGCCCGGCTCAAGACGCCATGAACCGGACCGCCTCGACCGATTGCCAGATGGTGAAAGTCGCAACGAAGAGAACGGCGGCGGCGGCGGCCAGGGACAGCGCCAGCAACACCCCGTCCTCCTCGAGGTAAGCCAGGGCGATCAGCATGATCGTCACGGCCGGCACGATGTTGCTCAGCGGGATCGGGACGAAGAAGACGCTTGTCAGCGCGAGAACGACCAGCCCGACAACGCGCGTCGTCGCGTCGAACGGCGTCTTCCAGCGCGGGTGTATGACCGTCTCCATGCGCCTCAACACCGGCACGGCACGATCGACCAGCCGGACCAGGCGCCGTGTCGAAAAGCGCCGGGACGTGATCATCCGGGGAAACACCGGACTCTCGCGCGCCAGGATCATCTGGATCGCGGGAATGGTCAGCAGCAGCCCGACGACCGGCGACGTTCCCGGCGCCAGCCCGATCAGCGCCAGCAGCAGCAGAACGATGCCGAAGGAGCGCTTGTGGAGTTTTTCCAGCAGCCAGCCGAGCGTGACGCAGTCGGCCGGAGCCTCGTCCAGCAAGCCACGCAGAACCTCGGATGTCGGGATATGCAGCGTCATGGCCGCCTCGCTCCGGCCGTTTGGACCCGTCGCCATCGGGCGGTCACGCCGGGATCGACACCGTGACGGTCGTGCCGGGGCCGGAGCTGACGGTCACGCCGCCCTCGATCTGCTTGGCCAGCAACTCCATCAGGGTGAGGCCGAGCGAGCCGGTCCGGCGTTCGTCGGGCATGCCGACGCCGTCGTCACCGATGCTCATGCACAGAAGGCTGCGCGAGCTGTGGCGGAACGAGACGGCGATGCGGCCGGGGCGTCCATCGGGGAAGGCGTATTTCAGCGCATTGATCATCGCTTCGTTGGCGATGAGGGCCAGCGGGATGGCCTGGTCCGGCTTCAGAAAGGCCTCGTCGGCGTCGACGTCCAGCACGATGTTCGGGCTGGGTGCGGCCCCGAAGGACGCCAGCAGGTCACGGCACAGCATCCCCAGATACCCGCCGAACTCGATCTCCTGCAGCCCCTGCGCCCGGTAGAGCTTCTCGTGGATCTCGGCCATGCGGTCCAGCCGCTCTACCGCACTGCGCAGCGCCTCCTGCACGGCCGCTTCCTGGCTCTGAGCGATGCTCAGCTGGATGCGCAGAAAGGACGAGGCCATCTGCAAGGTGTTCTTGACGCGGTGGTTCACCTCCCGCATCAGGTCGTCCTTGTCGCGCAGAAGCAAATCCTTGTCGTGCAGCGTGTTGCGCAGCACCCGTTCCACTTCGATGCGGCGCTCGACTTCACTGGCGAGCTGGCGGTTGAGTTGGTCCAGCCGCTCGGTCCGCGACGAGACACGGCGGTCGAGTTCCTCGTTGAGCTGCCGCAATTGGTCTTCGGCCGCCTTGCGCTCGGTGATGTCGACAAAGGAGGCGAAGTGGTAGCGGATGCGCCCCTCCTCGAAGACGGGGGCGACATGCTGGAGCACCCACAGCAGCTTTCCGTCCTTCCGGTAAAGCTGCACCCCGCGCACGATGGCCTCCCCGGCGCGCACGGTCAGATCGATGGCGCGCGCCACCTCCGGGTCTGTGTCGGCACCGGACAGGAGGTGATAGCTCCTGCCCAGCACCTCCTCCCGCGCATAGCCGCTCAGCTTGATGAACGCGGCGTTGACGAAGACGACCGGCACATCCGGCAGGGTCGGATCGGCGATCAGCATCGGCATCAAAGTCGATTCCGCGGCCACCACGAAGGGACCGCCACGCGCCTCCTCCGCATTGACCATCTTCTCTGCGTCCTTCTGGTCGCGGGGATTACCGGGCATGCAACGCTCCCTGCGTTTGGTCATTTCTTTTAAAAAGATACAGGTGCGGATCACAGGCTCATTATGCGCAAAAGTGGCGCCGTCACATCGCCCGACGCCCGATCGGACAGGACAAACATATTAATTGTCCAGCAAAAATAACTTCCTCGAAATCACGAATTTGAAAATACCGATCACATGCATTCAAATACCTTCTCCTTTTATCTTACGATTTATAGTGGATTCCTCACAATTATATTTCTGCGGCGATTGAATTTTTGCAGCGCAGCATAATATTTGCCTAAGTCATTCAGGTCGAGCCCGGCGCTCCCTGCCAGCACCCGACCACCATCCCGAACAGTCATGGAGACGATATGGACGACGGCACGCACCCGACTCCCACCACCCGCCCCACCATTCACAGCGCCAGCGACGAGGCCGCGGCAAGTGCCGAGGCATCCAAGAGGCCCAACATCCGCCCCAGCATCCGCAGCGCCAGTGAAGAGCAGGCGCCGAAAGTCGGCGCAGCGGCAGCGCAGGCCTCCCGCAGCGTCGGCCAGCAGTCGAGGCCCTGGCCGCCGAAGCTGCCCGGCGCCGGCAGCATGGGTAGTCTTCCGGATGCCGGACGGGCGATGGAATCCGGCAATGCTCTGGCAGCGGGTTATGGAGGGGTCTTCTCGGAGGCCGTCACCTTCATGAACCAGGCGGTCGACCGCCAGAACGAGATGATGAGCAGCATGCTCCGGGCCCGTGGCCCGCAGGACGTCATGATGGCGGGCAGCCGCTACCTGCTCGGCGGCTGGCTGGCCTTCTTCGAGGTCAATGTCCGCATTTCCCAGGCTGCATCCCGCTTTGCGGAAGACGCCAAGTACAACCCGACACGGCCCGGCCTCTGACACCGCTGGAATCCAACCGCCTCTTTCCAGCTTCCTGGTCCCGCGGAACCGCGGCACCAGAACCGCAGGAGGACCTCCGTTGACCAGTTCGGAAAGCGGGCCGCAGACGCTTATCGCCGTCGAAGAGCGGGTGAGCGTGCGCAAACATACCGAGGTGACCGGGACCGTCCGCGCCCACACCCTCAGCCACGAACACGAGCTGCCTGTCGAAACCGACCTGTCGGTGGAGACGCTTGAGGTCGAGCGGGTCGCTGTCGGTCGCTTCGTCGATGGCCCGATCCCCGACCGCCAGGACGGCGACACGACCGTCATCTCGGTGATCGAGGAGGTGGCGGTCGTGGAGGTCCGCCTGAAGCTGGTGGAAGAGGTTCGCATCACCCGCCGCACCACGAGCCGCAAGATGATCGACCACGTCACGGTGCGCCGTCAGGAGGTGGTCGTCGACCAGGACCCGCCACCGCACGCTCCCGCGGCCTGAGCGGCATGACTTACCTCAAGAACCTGAAATACTTTAAATCCTACTGGAGAATATCATGAGCACGATCGTCGTCGGACTTTACAAGGAAAGCGGTTCCGCCAAGAAGGCCTTCCAGGCATTGGTCGCGGCGGGCTGCCAGAAAGCGGACATCGAGACCTTCGGCGGCGCCGACAGCGCCGACAAAGCGGCCCAGGGTCTGCTGGAGCACGGCTTCGACAAGGAACTGGCCGAGCAGTATGGCGCGGCCATCCGGCAGGGCCACACCCTGGTGGCGGCCGACATCGCCGACCAGGATGCCGACGCGGCGGAAGCCATCCTCGACGAGAATGGATCCGTCGACCTGCCCACCCCCTCGGCGGCGGGTAAGCCGGCCCAGAAGGCGGCCAACGGCGGCAGCGTCGAGCAGGAGACCCTCCAGTCGGTGAAGGAGGAGGTCGAGATCGGCAAGCGCCGGGTCGCCAAGGGCGGGGTGAAGGCCACGTTGGAGGTCACCGAGACGCCGGTCCGGGAAACCGTGACGCTGCGCGACGAAACGGTGGATGTGGAACACCGCAAGGTCGACCGGCCTCTGAGCGCCGACGAGGAGAAGGCCGCCTTCGGCGAGAAGACCATCGAGCTGACGGCGACCTCCGAAAAGCCGGAGATCACCAAGGAGGCCCGCGTCGTCGAAGAGGTCGTTCTGTCCAAGACGGCGTCCGAACAGGAAAAGACCGTGGAGGCCGTCGCCCGCCGCACCGACGTCAAGGTGGAGCCGGTCGGCGGCAAGGCGGGCAACAAGCGCTGATTTGAAAAGCGCATGAAAACTGCGGACCTGAACCGCACATGAGGACGACAAGACAGCCTTCGCCTTGGTCACAACCATCTCGGTTGTGGTCGAGGCGAAGGCTGATCTGCCGAATGCCTCCAGAAGAACGCCGGCTCTTGCAAGTTCTGGAAAGATGCTGGACGACGGGGACAGTGCGATCCGCTCTTGCAGGTTGTCAGTCCTCCAAAAAACCATCCTTAATATTAATTGAAAAGTCCTTGTTCAATCACCAGATAAATTCTTCTGGGGCCACTCCAGGCTCTCTTCTTCATGCTGATGTTTCCAGGTCTGAAGCTCTTCCTGGCGTGACTCGATCCAGACGGCATGATCGCCGTCGTCTTTGCCGACAGACCGGCCCAGATCGGAGAGCACCCATGGATGCCAGGACAAGGCTCGCCTTCTTCATCTTGAAAACGCATTCCGGCTGGATTGTCCGGGCGGACGGCTTCGTCTATCCGCCCTGCACAACCCAAGCCGATGCGTTCGCCAAAGCCATTCGCGAAGCCAGAGCAGCGGAACGCCTCGGCTTCGCCAGCGTCGTGCTGGCACAATCGGCGGCGGGGGAACCCTGTTCTGTCCGCTGGTCCTGTGCCGGCGCCGCCGGAGTGCCAAGGGCAGACACCGAAACTCTGCAATCGGCAATTCCGCCCATGGCGGGCATCCCGCTGTTCGCACACCGACCGGAGGACCGCCGATGACCACCCTGTTCCACTCCATCGACGGGCGATACCCCCAAGGCGCCGACGTGCTGCGTGAACAGCTGCGCTGGGGGGACGCCGAACGCCGTTGGCATCCGGCACCCCACAACGATCCATCCGGCCGGCTGCCACCTGGCTACCCACCGCCGGGCCACGCCTGCCTACCGCAGGGCGCCCTGCTGACCCGTCTCACCATGGCTTGTGCCGCGGTCGGCACGACCGCCACGAAAGGGTGACCCCATGAGCCTTGTGGCCCATTACATCGTGTCATTCCAAGCGGATGGCTGGTTCATCATGCTTGAAGGGGAGCGCTACGGCCCCTTTCTCGACGGTCAGGTCAGCGCCCTCATCGTCGCGGTACAGGCCGCCAACCATGCCGGAAAGGATGGGCACGATGCCCGTGTTCTGCTGCACACGAAGGACGGAGGCGTCTCCACCGCCTGGATCTTCGGCACCGACAGCTACCCGTCACCCTGGGTGGAGGAACTGCATCGGATCGCCTTGCTGCCGCGCCGGGAGCGTGCCCGCGCGTCTGTCCCTCCGGGTCCCTCGATGACGCTGGATGTTGCGGTCGCCGGTCAGGCGTGACCGGACGGCGATGCCCACGGGCAGAGGGGGTGGGGAATCAGGTGGCCACCTCATCCGTCCAGACCTGGAACTCCGTCAGCGTGTTGGGGCCGAAGGTGTGGGTGAGCGGCACGTCGGCCGCGTCGCGCCCCTGCGCGATCAGGGTGCGCCCGATCCGGGGGGCATTGTTCCGCGGGTCGAAGACATGCCAGCGGCCGCCCAGATACACCTCCATCCAGGCCGCGAAATCCATCGGCGCATAAGGCGGCGGCAGGCCGATGTCGCTGATGTAGCCGGTGCAGTAGCGTGCGGGAATGTTCATCGCGCGGCAGAAGGCGATGGCGAGACGGGCGTAGTCGCGGCAGACCCCGCGCTTTTCGGCATAGGTCTGGGCGGCAGTCCGCGTCGGACGCGAATGCTCGTAGCCGAAGGTCACATGGCTGTGGACGAAGTCGCAGATCGCCTGAACCCGTGCCCAGCCCGGCGCGGTGCCCGAGAACAGCCGCCAAGCCTCATCCGACAGGACATCGGTCTCGCAATAGCGGCTGCCCAGCAGGAACAGCAGGGTGTCGGCCGGCAATTCATCGACACGGTGCTGGACGGCGCCGGGCTCGGCCGGATCCGGCACTCCACTGTCGCGGATGATGCTGTCGGCCCCGATGGTGACCAGGCCGGCGGGCGCCACCAGCCGGCTGCACCAGTTGCCGAAACTGTCGCGGTAGCCCTGGATCGGCACCGGAACGCTGGTGACCATATGGTCGGGACGCTCCAGGTCGCCGACGCGCATGTAATGCACGTTCAGCATCACGATCATCGGCGTGGGGGCGGGAAAGCTGAAATTCAACTGATAACCCAAGCGTATGCGCATGATGGCCTTCCGATGAAAAGACGTGCCGGTGACATACCGGTGCGTGTCGGCGCCGATCAGTAGCTGGAGGGAAAGGGGCAGGAATCCGGCTCTATGAGTGCGGACGTCCGGCCCCGGTTCCGGGATCGAAGGCTGACGCTGGGTGGTAACGGTCTCGCAACCGGAGCAACCGGCAGTTATGGTATCGAGTACAAGAGCGCGTTGAAGCGCTGTTGTGCCTTCTAGCTGTCAAGACAGAACTGTCTGCATCGTCGCGCCCGGTACACTCAAGGTCCTTTGACCGCGCTTGGTGATAGCTTCCGAAAGGTACGCCTGGGTCATCGCGCGGTTCCTGGTTTTTTCATCGATCAGTTGTCGTCTCCTGGCGGGGCAGGAGAGATCTGACGTGATGAATCAATGTGGAAAGACTGTAGGGCTTGCGCAGGACGATCAGCCGTCCCGGCACCTCCTGCGGAATGTATTCGCTGTAGCCGGTCATGATGATGACCGGCAACTCGGCGTTCCGACGCCGGATCATTCGGATCAGAGCCTCGCCGCCCATGACAGGCATCCGCATGTCGGTCAACAAAATGGCAGCAGGATCCTTTTCATCAACCTCCAGCGCCTGCACCCCATTTTGAGTGAGGGTGACCCGGTAGCCTTCAGCCTCGAGGAACTCTGCCAACGCTGTCGCCGTAAGATTTTCATCCTCGGCGATGAGAAGGTGAGGATGATTGAGCATGCTTCGATACCAACACACCCGGAATGATTTGGACAGCCATTAATGCTCATGTGCCGCTCTCAGAGCGGAAACCTGCATGGCTCTTTTGCTCCAGGAGCGCTTTATTGCAGCGGCAATGGCGACAGCGTTGCCTTAGCTCGACCGGCGTGAAGCGTTTGTTTCAAACGATCTGCTGTAATATCATCCGACGGCAGGCCGTCACCGCGTCGCAAGACACTCTCTGGCCGCTGGGCTGACCACCGCCACGAAGACCGAGGAGTGCGCCGTTCCCGTTCCCGATCCAGGAAATGGCGATGCACCGCAGGGCAGGTTCCCTCCATGCAGCGGCACTTCCATACGCTTCGAAAGACGTATCGCACATGATTTCCATCACCCGGACGGAAATCACTCCATCATCACTTCGGAATGTCTAAAATATTGACCGCTCCAGATCGGCGTGAACACAATGCCGGAGAAGCCACTCATCTGCCGATTTTCGGTGAAACTCGACGGAGAGTTCCATACGGTCACGGCCTCTATTCATCTCGACGTCCCTACATTCGTGAGATTTGAGATGAATGCTCCATCAGGCAATTCCCCATCCATGGTTGTGGCCATGTGGAGTGACGGGCAATGGAATGTCTTCGAAGGTGATCGAAGTGCCGACCCACGGCACCTGCTGGCCATCACCCTGGCCTTCGGCACAATGACCTTTGGTCCTCCTGGCGGTGATTGGCTGCTTGTTCGGGATCTCCTGATCAACCTCACCCAGTCGGCTGTGGTTCATTACCGCTGACGGGCGCCGGTGGCGATGCCAGGACTGCGCACCCCGAGCATCAGGCTCATAAACTCGTGGATCGTCGGTCTGCAATTGAAAGGTTTCCCCAAGAAAAATCCTTTTCATTACAGTGGCCTACGACTGCAACCCGATCGACTCAGCCTGACCGGGGCACTTATTTTGACGCCCAAATCTTGCAAAGAAAATTTTCAAAAGAAAGCGACAAGCACCGTCCCTTTCGCCGGTCCCAGCGCCTCCTCCATCCGCGCCACCGCATCGTCAGTCCCGAGGGGGGCGAGAGGGGAAGTGTCGTCATCCACGGCGTCACGACCGGCATCGTCGGCGAGCATCTGCCGCATCAGGTCGAGCGCCAGCATGGTCGCCCCCCAGTCGC
>NZ_LGQU01000169.1:0-15886 GCF_003115935.1 Azospirillum sp. TSH20 | reverse complement strand
GCACCTTCGTGATCGCCGCCGTCAGCGACGTCTTGCCGTGGTCGACGTGGCCGATCGTGCCAACGTTGCAGTGCGGCTTGTTCCGCTCGAACTTTGCCTTCGCCATGGGGTGGTCTCTCCGTTTCTCAATCGTTCCAGCGGTCTTCAGGCCACCTTGGCGCGGACGCCGTCCGCGATGGCCTGTGGCACCGGCTCATAATGGTCGAACTGCATGCTGTACTGCGCGCGGCCCTGACTCATGGAGCGCAGGGAGTTCACATAGCCGAACATGGCCGCCAAGGGAACCAGTCCCGTGACGATTCGCGCGTTCCCGCGCTGGTCCATGCCGGTGATCTGTCCGCGGCGACCGTTCAGGTCGCCGATGACGTCGCCCATATAGTCGTCCGGCGTGATGATTTCGACCCGCATCAGCGGTTCCAACAGCGCCGGAGCGGCTTTTGTCATGGCCTCGCGGAAGGCGGTCCGCGCCGCCAGTTCGAAGGCAAGCGGCGAGGAGTCGACGTCGTGCGCCTCGCCGCCGGTCAGGGTCACCTTGACGTCCACCACCGGGTAACCGGCAACGACGCCGCTGTCCTTCGCGGCCTCCAGCCCCTTCTGCACACCGGCGACGAACTCGCGCGGCAACCCGGCGGCACGGTTCTCGAACACGAAGCCTGCGCCGCGGTCGAGGGCTTCCAGCTTCAGGGTCACACGCGCGAATTGGGCGCGGTCGCCGGTCTGGCGCGCATGGACATGGTCGATCTCTGCCGCACGCAGCACGGTCTCCCGATAGGCGACCTTGGGTGCCCCAACGGCGGCATCGACGCGAAACTCACGCTTCATGCGGTCGACGATGACGTCCAGATGCAGCTCGCCCATGCCGCGAATGACGGTCTGGCCGCTTTCACGGTCGACCGAGACCTGCAGCGAGGGATCCTCGTGGCCCAAACGATTCAGCGCCGCCGCCATCTTCTCGTGATCGGCGTCGGTGCGCGGCTCGACCACGATTTCGATCACCGGCTCCGGGACGTCAAGGCGTTCCAGCACGATGGGCTTGGCCGGGTCGCAGAGCGTGTCGCCGGTGGCAGTGTGCTCCAGCCCGGCGAAGGCCACGATGTCGCCGGTGTGGGCGTGCTCGATGTCCTCGCGGCTGTTGGCATGCATCAACAGCATGCGGCCGATCTTCTCGCGCTCCCCCTTCACCGGGTTGAGCAGCGAATCGCCGACGCTCGCGGTGCCGGAATAGATGCGGCAGAAGGTGAGCGTCCCGACATAGGGATCGTTCATCACCTTGAAGGCGAGGCCCGAGAACGGCGCGCTGTCGTTGGCCGCGCGTTCCTCCGAGCGGTCGCCACCGACGGCATGTCCCGTCACCGCACCGATGTCGTTCGGCGCAGGCAGATAGTGGACCACCGCGTCGAGCATCGGCTGGATGCCCTTGTTGCGGAAGGCCGATCCGCAGAGCACCGGGACAACGGCATTGGAGATCGTCCCCTTGCGGATCAGCGCGCGCAGGGCATCGGGCGCAGGCTCCTCGCCGCGCTCCAGGTAGGCGGCCATGGCCGCCTCATCGAGATCGAGCACGGCCTCCAGCAGCGCCTGACGGGCGCTTGCGGCCGGTCTGGCCAGAGTCTCGGGAATGTCGGTATGTTCGAACTCGGCGCCGAGCGTTTCGGCCTTCCAGATCGTGGCGCGCATGGCGACCAGATCGACGACGCCGGAAAAGCCGGCCTCAACGCCGATGGGAAGCTGCAGGACCAGCGGCTTGACGCCCAGCCGGTCGGCCATCATGGCGACACAGCGGTCGAAATCGGCGCCGACGCGGTCCATCTTATTGACGAAGGCCATGCGCGGCACGCCGTACTTGTCGGCCTGCCGCCACACGGTCTCGGTCTGGGGCTCGACACCCGCAACCGCGTCGAAGATGGCAACGGCGCCATCCAGGACACGCAAGGACCGCTCGACCTCGATGGTGAAATCCACGTGGCCGGGCGTGTCAATAATGTTGATGCGGTGGTCGCGCCAGAAACAGGTCGTTGCCGCCGAGGTGATGGTGATGCCCCGTTCCTGCTCCTGCTCCATCCAATCCATGACGGCAGTGCCGTCATTGACCTCGCCCATGCGATAGGACTTGCCGGTATAGAACAGGATGCGCTCGGTCGTCGTCGTCTTGCCGGCATCAATGTGAGCCATGATGCCGATGTTGCGGTAACGGTCGAGGGCGTGCGAACGGGGCATGCAAAATCACCAGGACAGGCGTGAACCTTACCAGCGGTAGTGCGAGAACGCCTTGTTGGCTTCCGCCATGCGGTGCGTATCTTCGCGCTTCTTCACGGCGGTGCCGCGCTGGCTGGCTGCATCGAGCAACTCACCCGACAGACGCTCGGTCATGGTGTTTTCCGAGCGGGCGCGGGCGGCGCTGATCAGCCAACGGATGGCGAGAGCCTGGGCGCGGTCCGAACGGACCTCGACCGGAACCTGATAGGTCGCACCACCGACGCGGCGCGAGCGGACTTCCAGGTGCGGCTTCACGTTGGCGAGGGCATCGTGGAAGACCTGAACGGGGTCGTTCTTGGTCTTGACCTCGATACGGCCCAGCGCACCGTAGACGATGCCTTCGGCGGCCGACTTCTTGCCGTCCAGCATCAGGCAGTTCATGAACTTCGTCAGGACGCGGTCGCCGTACTTGGCGTCCGGCAGGACTTCACGCTTCTCGGCGCGATGACGACGGGACATCGTGAGTTCTCCTTACTTCGGACGCTTCGCGCCGTACTTCGAACGACGCTGCTTACGATCCTTGACGCCCTGGGTATCCAGCGTGCCGCGAATGATGTGGTAGCGAACGCCGGGAAGATCCTTCACACGACCGCCGCGGATCATGACCACCGAGTGTTCCTGGAGGTTGTGGCCCTCACCAGGGATGTAGCTCGTCACCTCGAAGCCGTTCGTCAGACGAACGCGGGCGACCTTACGGAGCGCCGAGTTCGGCTTCTTCGGGGTGGTGGTGTAAACGCGAGTGCAGACGCCACGCTTCTGCGGGCAAGCCTCCATCGCGGGAACCTTGTTGCGCGCGGCCAACGGCTCGCGCGGCTTACGGATCAACTGGTTGATCGTCGGCATATCTGCCCTTCATCCCTTCAAGATCACTCGGCCGGACGAGCCGGACGAAGCAAAAGCCCGCCTGCGAAACGTTGCCGTTCCGAGCGGGCTGAATGAGCGAAAGCCGATCGGAGGACTCCGATCGGCGGGATCGGTGGATTCAAGCGGACACACGGAGAGCCCCGGTGTCCTTTGAAGTTCGCGGACTTTAGGGAAAGGCCAACGGAGAGTCAAGGACGGTCTTGCGCCTTCGGAACGCACGTCGTGACGACCGGCGCGCCGAAAGAAAAGGGGCGCGTCCCTTGCGGAACGCGCCCCCTCCCTACTCGATCAGCCCGACAGATCAGGCCGCGGAGCTTTCCTCGCCCGGAGTCGGCAGGGCCGGAGTTTCCTCCGGCGCGCCGGCTTCCAGGGCCGCTTCGCGGTCACGCTCGGCGGCGATCAACTTCAGGCGGTTCACCACGGAGCCCGTGCCGGCAGGGATCAGGCGGCCAACGATGACGTTCTCCTTCAGGCCTTCCAGGTTGTCGACCTTGCCGCCGACGGCCGCTTCCGTGAGGACGCGGGTGGTTTCCTGGAACGACGCGGCCGAGATGAAGGACCGCGTCTGCAGGCTGGCCTTGGTGATGCCCTGGAGAACCGGGTGGCCGTGGGCAGGCTGCAAGCCTTCCGCCACAGTCTTCTCGTTCTCCTCGTCGAACTCCTGACGGTCGACCTGCTCGCCCACCAGGAAGGTGGTCTCGCCGGCGTCGGTGATCTCGACCTTCTGCAGCATCTGGCGAACGATCACCTCGATGTGCTTGTCGTTGATCTTCACGCCCTGCAGTCGATAGACGTCCTGGATCTCGTTGATCAGGTAGTCGGCCAAGGCCTCCACACCCATAACCGCCAGGATGTCGTGCGGCACCGGGTTGCCGTCCATCAGCAGATCGCCGCGCTCGACGTAATCGCCTTCCTGCACGGAGATGTGCTTGCCCTTCGGGATCAGATACTCCTTCTCGTCGCCGGTCTCGTCGTTGCGGACGACGATGCGGCGCTTGGTCTTGTAATCCTTACCGAATTCGACACGGCCGCTCATCTCCGAGATGATGGCGAAGTCCTTCGGACGACGCGCCTCGAACAGCTCGGCCACGCGCGGCAGACCACCGGTGATGTCGCGGGTCTTGGACGACTCGCGCGGGATACGCGCCAGCACGTCACCGGCCCGCACCTCGGCACCGTTCTCCACCGACAGGATGGCGTCCACCGACATGAAGTAGCGGGCTTCCAGGCCGTTCGGCAGGGTGATCAGCTCGCCCCGCTCGTCCACCAGCGCGATGCGCGGCTTCAGATCGGCACCGCGCGGCTGCTGGCGCCAGTCGACGACCACTTTGGAGCTGATGCCCGTCGCCTCGTCCATCACCTCGCGCATGGAGATGCCCTCCACGAGGTCGATATAGCGGGCGGTACCGGCGCGCTCGGTGATGATCGGCAGGGTGTAGGGGTCCCACTCGGCCAGCTTGGCGCCTCGCTCAACCTTCACACCCTCGTCCGCCAGCAGCTTGGCACCGTACGGCACGCGGTGACGCGCCCGCTCGCGGCCCTGCTCGTCGAGCAGGATCACTTCGGTGCTGCGGCCCATGACGACCGGGATGCCCGAGGAGTTCATGACGACGTTGCGGTTGTTGATCCGCACCGTCGCTTCGAACGCCGCCTCGATCTGGCTCTGCTCCGCACCGCGCTGCGCCGCACCACCGATGTGGAAGGTACGCATCGTCAGCTGGGTGCCCGGCTCGCCGATCGACTGCGCCGCGATGACGCCCACCGCTTCGCCGGTGTTGACCAGCGTGCCGCGGGCCAGATCACGGCCGTAGCACTTGGCGCAGACCCCGTCGCGGGTCTCGCAGGTCAGGACCGAGCGGATCTTGACCGAGTCGATGCCCGACCGCTCGATGCGATCGACCGTCGGTTCGTCGATCAGGCCGCCGTCCTCGACGATCAGCTCGCCGTTCAGCGGGTCGATCACCGCGCCGACCACGGTACGGCCGAGGATGCGGTCGCCCAGCGGGCTGATGACTTCACCGCCGTCGATCACCGCCTTGACGGTGATGCCGCGCTCGGTGCCGCAATCATGCTCGACGATGATGGCGTCCTGCGCCACGTCGACCAGACGGCGGGTCAGGTAACCGGAGTTCGCCGTCTTCAAGGCGGTGTCGGCCAGACCCTTGCGGGCGCCGTGGGTGGAGTTGAAGTACTCCAGCACGGTCAGGCCTTCCTTGAAGTTCGAGATGATCGGCGTCTCGATGATCTCGCCCGACGGCTTGGCCATCAGGCCGCGCATGCCGGCCAGCTGACGGATCTGCGCGGCGGAACCACGCGCACCGGAGTGGGCCATCATGTACACCGAGTTGACCGGCTTGCCGGCCTCGGTGGTCGAGATCGCCTTCATCATCTCGGAAGCGACCTTTTCGGTGCATTCCGACCAGACGTCGACGACCTTGTTGTACTTCTCGCCCTGGGTGATCAGGCCGTCGAGATACTGCTGCTCGAACTCCTTCACCCGCTCCTTCGACTCGTTGACCAGCTTCTCCTTGGCGGCGGGGATGACCATGTCGTCCTTGCCGAAGGAGATGCCGGCGCGACAGGCGTGGCCGAAACCGAGCTTCATCAAGCGATCGGCGAAGATCACCGTCTCCTTCTGACCGCAATGGCGGTAGACGGCGTCGATGACGTTGCCGACGTCCTTCTTGGTCAGGACGCGGTTGATCAGCGAGAACGGCACCTTCGGGTGACGCGGCAGCAGCTCCGACAGGAGCATGCGGCCCGGCGTCGTCTCGACGATGCTGATCAGCTCGTTGCCCTCGTCGTCGACGCCGACGTAGCGCGCCTTGATCTTCGCATGGATCGACAGGACCTTGGCGTTCAGCGCCTGCTCGATTTCCGAGACATTGGCGAACACCATGCCCTCGCCCTTCTCGCTCGGGCGATCCATGGAGATGTAGTAGATGCCGAGGACGATGTCCTGCGACGGCACGATGATCGGCTTGCCGTTGGCGGGCGACAGGATGTTGTTGGTCGACATCATCAGGACGCGCGCTTCCAGCTGGGCCTCAAGGCTCAGGGGCACGTGCACGGCCATCTGGTCGCCGTCGAAGTCGGCATTGAAGGCGGTGCAGACCAGCGGGTGCAGCTGGATCGCCTTGCCTTCGATCAACGTCGGCTCGAACGCCTGGATGCCGAGACGGTGCAGCGTCGGCGCACGGTTCAGCATCACCGGATGTTCGCGGATCACCTCTTCCAGGATGTCCCAGACCTCGGGACGCTCCTTTTCCACCATCCGCTTGGCGGCCTTGATGGTGGAGGCGAGACCATACAGCTCCAGCTTGGCGTAGATGAAGGGCTTGAACAGCTCCAACGCCATCTTCTTCGGCAGGCCGCACTGGTGCAGCTTCAGCTCCGGACCGACGACGATGACCGAACGGCCAGAGTAGTCGACGCGCTTGCCGAGCAGGTTCTGACGGAAGCGGCCCTGCTTGCCTTTCAGCATGTCCGACAGCGACTTCAGCGGACGCTTGTTGGCGCCGGTGATGACGCGGCCACGGCGGCCGTTGTCGAACAGAGCGTCGACGGCCTCCTGCAGCATGCGCTTCTCGTTGCGGACGATGATGTCCGGCGCCTTCAGCTCGATCAGCCGCTTCAGACGGTTGTTGCGGTTGATGACGCGGCGGTACAGGTCGTTCAGGTCGGACGTGGCGAAGCGGCCGCCGTCCAGCGGGACCAGCGGACGCAGTTCGGGCGGGATCACCGGAATGACTTCCAGGATCATCCACTCCGGACGCGACTGCGAAGCCAGGAAGGCGTCGATCAGCTTCAGGCGCTTGACCAGCTTCTTGCGCTTGGCTTCGGAGTTGGTGTCGCGCAGATCCTCACGGCAGCGCTTCTTCTCCTCGTCAAGGTCGAGCGCGGACAGCATGATGCGCAGCGCTTCGGCACCGATCGACGCGGTGAAGGCGTCCTCGCCATACTCGTCCTGGGCGTTCAGGTACTCTTCCTCGTTCAGCAGCGAATGCAGCTTCAGCGGGGTGAGGCCCGGCTCGATGACGACGTAGTTTTCGAAATAAAGGATGCGCTCCAGATCCTTGAGCGTCATGTCGAGCAGCAGACCGATACGGCTCGGCAGCGACTTCAGGAACCAGATGTGCGCAACGGGCGACGCCAGTTCGATATGGCCCATGCGCTCGCGCCGGACCTTCGACAGCGTGACCTCGACGCCGCACTTCTCGCAGATGATGCCGCGATACTTCATGCGCTTGTACTTGCCGCACAAGCACTCGTAGTCCTTGATCGGGCCGAAGATGCGGGCGCAGAACAGGCCGTCGCGCTCCGGCTTGAAGGTGCGATAGTTGATGGTTTCCGGCTTCTTGATCTCGCCGTAGGACCAGGACCGGATCCGCTCGGGGCTCGCGATCTGGATGCGGATCTGATCGAAGCTCTGCGGCCCCTGGACCTGGCCGAAAATGTTCATCAACTCATTCATGACCGTCTCCCGCTGGCATCGCCGCGTTGTCGGTTAAGGGCAGTGCATGACCCCGGAGCGGTGCTCGCACCGTTCCGGGGTTTGGTCACGTCAAATCGGCTCAGTAGGACCGCTGGTTCAGTTCGACGTTCAGGCCGAGCGAGCGCAGCTCCTTGACCAGCACGTTGAACGACTCCGGAATGCCGGCCTCGAAGTTGTCGTCGCCGCGGACGATGGCCTCGTAGACCTTGGTGCGGCCGGACACGTCGTCCGACTTCACCGTCAGCATTTCCTGCAGCGTGTAGGCGGCACCGTAGGCTTCGAGCGCCCAGACCTCCATCTCACCGAAGCGCTGACCACCGAACTGGGCCTTGCCGCCCAGCGGCTGCTGCGTGACCAGCGAGTAGGGGCCGATCGACCGGGCGTGGATCTTGTCGTCCACCAGATGGTGCAGCTTCAGCATGTAGATGTAGCCGACGGTGACCTTGCGATCGAAGGTCTCGCCGGTACGACCGTCGACCAACGTCGACTGGCCCGACCGGTCGAAACCGGCACGTTCCAGATGGACGCAGATGTCCTCCTCGCGGGCGCCGTCGAAGACCGGCGTCGCAAAGGGCACGCCCTTGCGCAGGTTGCCGCCCAGCTCCAGCAGCTCGCCGTCGGTCATGTCGGCGATGTCCTCGTTGTAGGTCACCTCGCCGTACGCCGACTTCAGCGTGCTGCGCAGGGCCTCCAGCTGGGGAGCGCCTTCGGCCTTCTGGCGGATCGCCAGACGGTACTGGTCGACCGCTCGGCCGATCTGCTTGCCGAGACCCGAGGCCGCCCAACCGAGGTGGGTTTCCAGGATCTGACCGACGTTCATGCGCGACGGCACGCCCAGCGGGTTCAGCACCAGATCGACCGGGGTGCCGTCCTCGAGGTACGGCATGTCCTCCTGCGGGATGATGCGCGAGACGACACCCTTGTTGCCGTGACGGCCGGCCATCTTGTCGCCCGGCTGCAGCTTGCGCTTCACCGCGACGAAGACCTTGACCATCTTCATGACGCCCGGCGGCAGTTCGTCACCGCGCTGCAGCTTGTCGACCTTGTTCTCGAAGCGGTCCTGCAGGGCCTTGATCGAGTCGTCGAACACCTTGGCCAGGTTCTCGACGGTCTCCATCACCTGCTCATCGGCGATGGCGATCTGGCGCCACAGGCCCTTCGACAGGCCGGCCAAAACCTCCTCGGTCAGGACCGTGCCACCCTTCATGCCCTTCGGGCCGGACTGTGCGGTCTGGCCGAGCAGCACTTCCTTCAGGCGGGTGTAGAAGCTGCGCTCCAGGATACCGCGCTCGTCGTCGCGGTCCTTGGCCAACTTCTCGATCTCGGCGCGTTCGATGGCGAGCGCGCGCTCGTCCTTGTCGACGCCGCGGCGGCTGAACACACGGACCTCGACGATGGTGCCGACGACGCCCGGCGGCAGGCGCAGCGAGGTGTCGCGGACATCCGAAGCCTTCTCGCCGAAGATGGCGCGCAGCAGCTTCTCTTCCGGAGTCATCGGGCTTTCGCCCTTCGGCGTCACCTTGCCGACCAGAATGTCGCCCGGACGGACTTCGGCGCCGATGTAGACGATGCCGGCCTCGTCGAGGTTCTTCAGAGCTTCCTCACCCACGTTCGGAATATCGCGGGTGATTTCCTCCTGGCCCAGCTTGGTGTCGCGGGCCATGACCTCGAACTCCTCGATGTGGATCGAGGTGAAGACGTCGTCCTTGACGATGCGCTCGTTGATGAGGATCGAGTCCTCGAAGTTGTAGCCGTTCCACGGCATGAACGCGACGAGCACGTTCCGGCCGAGCGCCAGCTCGCCCAGGTCGGTCGACGGGCCGTCGGCCACGATGTCGCCGGCGTTCACCCGGTCACCGACCTTCACCAGCGGACGCTGGGTGATGCAGGTGTTCTGGTTGGAACGCTGGAACTTCAGCAGATTGTAGATGTCGACGCCCGGCGCCGTGCTGTCCGAGCTGTCGGTGGCGCGGACGACGATGCGGGTGGCGTCGACCTGGTCGACGATGCCCGAACGCTTGGCGACGATGGTCACGCCGCTGTCGCGGGCGACGGTCGCCTCCATGCCCGTGCCGACCAGCGGCGCGTCGGCCTTCACCAGCGGCACCGCCTGACGCTGCATGTTCGAGCCCATCAGCGCGCGGTTGGCGTCGTCGTTCTCAAGGAACGGGATCAGCGCCGCGGCGACGGACACCAGCTGCTTCGGCGACACGTCGATCAGGTCGATCGCCTCGGGCCGGAACATCAGGTATTCACCGCCCTGGCGGCAGGACACCAGATCGGCGGCGAAGCTGTTGTCCGGGTTCAGCTCGGCGTTCGCCTGGGCAACGACGTAGCGGCCCTCCTCCATCGCCGACAGATAGACCACCTCGTTGGTGACCTTGCCGTCGATGACCTTGCGGTAGGGGCTCTCGATGAAGCCGTACTGGTTCACGCGGGCGTAGGTCGCCAGCGAGTTGATCAGACCGATGTTCGGACCTTCCGGCGTCTCAATCGGGCAGATGCGGCCGTAGTGCGTCGGGTGCACGTCGCGCACCTCGAAGCCGGCGCGCTCGCGGGTCAGACCGCCCGGGCCCAGCGCCGAGAGACGACGCTTGTGCGTGATCTCGGACAGCGGGTTGGTCTGGTCCATGAACTGCGACAGCTGCGACGAGCCGAAGAACTCGCGCACGGCGGCGGCCGCCGGCTTCGCGTTGATGAGGTCGTGCGGCATCACCGTGTCGATCTCGACCGAGCTCATGCGCTCGCGGATCGCACGTTCCATGCGCAGCAGGCCGACGCGGTACTGGTTCTCCATCAGCTCGCCGACCGAGCGCACGCGGCGGTTGCCGAGATGGTCGATGTCGTCGATTTCGCCGCGGCCGTCCTTAAGGTTCACCAGAACCTTCAGGATCTCCAGGATGTCCTCCTTGCGGAGAACGCGCATCTGGTCGTCCGTCTGGAAGTTCAGGCGGGCGTTCATCTTCACGCGGCCCACGGCCGACAGGTCGTAGCGCTCGCTGTCGAAGAACAGGCCCGAGAACAGCGCCTCGGCCGATTCCAGGGTCGGCGGCTCGCCCGGACGCATGACGCGGTAGATGTCGATCAGGGCATCTTCGCGGCTGGCGTTGCGGTCCGCATTCATGGTGTTGCGGATGTAGGCGCCGACGTTCAGATGGTCGATGGCCAGCACCGGCAGCTCGTCGACGCCGGTCTTCTCCAGCTTGTCGAGGTCGCTCGCCGACAGCTCGTCACCGGCTTCGAACAGGACTTCGCCCGTGCGCTCGTTGATGATGTCGACGGCGAGGTAGCGGCCGGTCAGCTCCTCGGTGGAGACCTGCTGCTCGGTCAGGCCGGCCTCCACCAGCTTCTTGATGACGCGCGGGGTCATCTTGGTGCCGGCCTCGGCGACGACGGCGCCGGTGGAGGCGTCCACGAGGTCCGAAATCAGCTTGACGCCCTTCATCCGCTCGGCGCTGAACGGGGTCTTCCAACCGCCGGCCGAGCGCGTGTAGGTGATGGTGTCGTAGAAGTAGTTGAGGATCTCTTCCTTGGCCATGCCCTGCGCCTCGTAGGGCAGCAGGTCCTTGCGGTTGGCCTTGCGCTCGGCACGCAGCGCCTCGGTCTCCGCGCCGTCCAGAGCGAACAGCAGCGTGGTGGCCGGCAGCTTGCGGCGGCGGTCGATGCGGACGTAGACGAGATCCTTGGCGTCGAACTCGAAGTCGAGCCAGGAGCCACGATAGGGGATGACGCGGGCGGCGAACAGATACTTGCCCGACGCGTGGGTCTTGCCCTTGTCATGGTCGAAGAAGACGCCCGGCGAGCGGTGCATCTGCGAGACGATGACGCGTTCAGTGCCGTTGATGACGAAGGTGCCGTTGGCCGTCATCAGGGGCATGTCGCCCATGTAGACGTCCTGCTCCTTGATGTCGCGGATCGAACGGAGGCCGGTGTCCTCCTCGACGTCGAACACGGACAGGCGCAGGGTCACCTTCAGCGGGGCGGCGAAGGTCATGCCACGCTGCTGGCACTCCTCGACGTCGTACTTCGGCTGCTCAAGCTCGTACTTGACGAAATCCAGCACCGCGCGGTCGGAGAAGTCCTTGATCGGGAAGACCGACTTGAACACTTCCTGCAGGCCCAGGTTCGCCCGCTTTTCCGGGGCGATGTCCATTTGCAAGAAGTGGTCGTAGGAGCTGCGCTGCACCTCGATGAGGTTGGGCATCTGGGTGACTTCCGGGATGCGCCCGAAGCTCTTCCGAACACGTTTACGACCCGTAAAGGATTTGGCCATGGATGTCCCCAAACGTCTGTACGTGATGCGCGTTATACCGACCGTTCAACCGACCGCAGAATCAAGCCGACTGGTGTCGACCGGTCCCGAGGGCGCCCGCGCGGGCCATCCCCATGATGGGGACGGAAAGAGCCGGGCCGGGCAAGCCCGGTCCGGCGGAAGGCAGAAAACGCCGTGCGGCGGCAGGTTCCCTGGGGAACCGACCGCCGTCCGGCGTGGAACTGTATGATCCGTAACGCAACAAGGTCTTACTTAATATCGACCTTGGCGCCGGCCTCTTCAAGCTGCTTCTTGATCTTGGCGGCCTCGTCCTTCGTGGCGCCTTCCTTGACCGGCTTCGGAGCGCCCTCGACCAGGTCCTTGGCTTCCTTCAGGCCCAGGCCGGTGATCGCACGGACTTCCTTAATCACGTTGATCTTCTTGTCGCCGGCATCGGCGAGGATCACCGTGAACTCGGTCTGCTCTTCGGCCGGAGCGGCAGCGGCAGCGGCCGGGCCAGCGGCGGCAACGGCCACCGGAGCGGCGGCGGAGACGCCCCACTTCTCTTCGAGGAGCTTCGACAGCTCGGCGGCTTCCAGGACGGTCAGGGCCGACAGATCGTCGACGAGCTTCTGCAGATCAGCCATGTTACTACTCCAAACGACTTGAGTTCTGGGGATGGAAAAAAACGAGTGAGTCGAGCCGGCCTTGCGGGCCAGCTCAGGCTGCCTCGTCGTCCTTCTTCGCGTAGGCGGCAAGCACGCGGGCGACCTGGCCACCCGGAGCCTGGAGAACACCGGCGATACGGGTCGCCGGGGTCTGGATCATGCCCACGAGGCGGCCACGCAGTTCGTCCAGCGACGGGAGCGAGGCGAGGGCCTTGACCCCCTCCGCGTCCAGAATCTGGGTGCCGAGGCTGGCGCCGACGATCTTGAGCTTCTCGTTGGTCTTCGCGTAGTCGGCCACCACCTTGGCAGCCGCAACGGGATCCTTCGAGAAGGCGATCGCCGTCGGTCCCTTGAAGAGACCGTCCAGACCTTCGAACTGCGTCCCCTGAAGGGAACGACGGGCGAGCCGGTTCTTCGTCACTTTGAAGCTGGCGCCAGCAGCCCGAACCTTCGCACGCAGGTCGGTGACTTCCTTCACCGTCAGGCCCAGATGGTGGGTGACCACCACCAGGCCCGTGTCCTGGAGCTTCGATTGCAGAGCCGCGATCGTCGCTTCTTTTTGTGTACGATCCACGGATCGCCTCCTTGCACAGAGGTTTACATGAACCCCCTGCCCTTGCGGGCCGGAGGTCCGGCGAACCTGTCCCAGAAGTTCAAGCCGTTCCTGATCCGGTGGTCCCGCCTTGACGGGATCCGGAATGGTCAACGGGTTCAACTCCTGTCTGCGCCGGTGAATTTTAAGCCCTCACCTTCAGGAGAAGGGGCGGACACCTGCGGTCTCGGACAGGGGTGGGTGGGCGTTCCGCAGAGGCAAGCCCCCTTGGATCATCCACCCGGTCGTCACCGGTACCCGAAGGCACCGGCGGCGAAAGACGGTCGATTACGCCGCGGCGCCGGCCGCAGCCGACACGCTGGTGAGATCGAGCTTCAGGCCCGGGCCCATCGTCGACGAGAGCGAGACCTTCAGCAGGTACTGGCCCTTGGCGCCGGTCGGCTTGGCACGGGTGATGGCATCGACGAAGGCGCGGATGTTCTGGACCAGCGCCTCTTCCGAGAAGCTGACCTTGCCGACGCCGGCGTGGACGATACCGGTCTTCTCCGCACGGAACTCCACCGCGCCGGCCTTGGCGGCCTTGACGGCGCCGGCCACATCGGGGGTCACGGTGCCCAGCTTCGGGTTCGGCATCAGGCCGCGCGGGCCGAGCACCTTACCGAGCTTGCCGACCACGCCCATCATGTCGGGCGAGGCGATGCAGCGGTCGAAGTTGATGTTGCCGGCCAGGATCTGTTCGGCGAGATCGTCGCCGCCGACCACGTCGGCGCCGGCGGCCAGAGCCTCATCGACCTTGGCGCCGCGGGCGAACACCGCCACGCGGACGGTCTTGCCGGTGCCGTTCGGCAGGTTCACGACGCCGCGGACCATCTGGTCGGCGTGGCGCGGATCGATGCCAAGGTTCATCGCGATTTCGATGGTCTCGTCGAACTTGGCCTTGGCGGCACCCTTCACCAGGGTGACGGCCTCTTCCAGCGAGTAGAAGTTGTCGCGGTTGACGCTCTTGTAGGCGTCGGTCAGACGCTTGCCCAGCTTCGCCATAGGATCAGCCCTCCACCACTTCGAGGCCCATCGAGCGGGCGGAACCGGCGATCATGGTCGCGGCGGCTTCGACGTCGTGCGCGTTCAGGTCGACCATCTTCTTCTGGGCGATCTCGCGGATCTGCGAGGTCGTGACCTGGCCGACGAAACCGCCCTTGCCGGGGGTCGTCGAGCCCTTGTCCTTGCCCGAAGCCTTCTTGAGGAAGTAGCTGACCGGCGGGGTCTTGGTCACGAAGGTGAAGGTGCGGTCGCCGTAGGCGGTGATGACCACGGGAATCGGCATGCCGACTTCCAGGTCCGCCGTCTTGGCGTTGAACGCCTTGCAGAACTCCATGATGTTCAGGCCGCGCTGACCGAGCGCCGGGCCGATGGGCGGCGACGGGTTCGCCTTGCCGGCCGGAACCTGCAGCTTGATGTAACCGACGATTTTCTTCGCCATCTCACAACCTCCTGGGACGACGCCTCACGCCTATGACCGGATGGTCCGGCGCGGCGTCGCGGGGTTTTGCGGTTCGGCCATGGCGAGCCTCCCGCAACAGAATGGAGCCACCGATGCAAGCACCGGCAGCTCCGACACGAAAAACTGTGGAACCTTGCGCTTAGATCTTTTCGACCTGCGTGTATTCCAGTTCGACCGGCGTGGAGCGGCCGAAGATCGACACCGCCACCTTGAGACGGGACTTCTCTTCGTCGACTTCCTCGACGACGCCATTGAACGAGGTGAAGGGACCGTCGCTCACTCGCACCTGCTCGCCCACCTCGAAGGTGATCGAGGGCTTGGGGCGCTCAAAGCCTTCCTGCACCTGATGGATGATCCGTTCGGCCTCCCGCTGGGAAATCGGCTGCGGCTTGCCGCCACCGCCTAGGAAGTCCGTAACCTTCGGCGTGTTCTTCACCAGCGACCAGGATTCGTCGGTCAGGTCCATCTTGACGAGGACATAGCCAGGGAAGAACTTGCGTTCGGTGTTGATCTTGGAACCCCGGCGCACTTCGACCACTTCTTCGGTCGGGACCAGGATTTCCTCGAACTTGTCTTCCAGACCCTTCTGAGCCGCTTTTTCGCGGATGGCCTGGGCGACCTTCTTTTCGAAACCCGAATAGACGTGAACGACGTACCAGCGCGCTGCCATGTCTTAGCCTCCCAGCCCAAGGATCAAGCGAACGGCAACCGCCAGCACCTGATCGACGACGAGGAAGAACAGGGCGGCGAGCACGACCATGACGAACACCATGGCGGTCGTGATGCCGGTTTCCTTGCGGGTCGGCCAGGTGACCCTGGCTACCTCGCGGCGGACCTCGCGCGCGAATTCTGCGGGATTGACTTTAGCCATCGTGCGAACCGTGCGAGCTCCGGAGCGACTGTAAGGGCGCCGCTTTTACCCTAAACCGTTATTGGGACGGGATGGCAGGAGTGGAGGGGCTCGAACCCCCAACCCCCGGTTTTGGAGACCGGTGCTCTACCAATTGAGCTACACTCCTATCTCCGTCCGGCCACACCTTTCGGCGTGGGACGCCGCTTAAAGCATTCTTTCGGCGGCGGTGTCAAGGCCTTTCGACCTGACTTTCGGAATAACTTTTTAGAACGGCTTTCCGGAAGCCCAACCGTACTCTTTAGCCAGACAGAACTCCCCCGCCGAACCGAAGCCCGGCGGGGGAGGCAGGCTTATAGCATCACTCGACGATCTTGGCAACGACGCCGGCGCCGACGGTACGGCCGCCTTCGCGGATGGCGAAGCGCAGGCCCTCGTCCATGGCGA
>NZ_LGQU01000182.1:0-16301 GCF_003115935.1 Azospirillum sp. TSH20 | reverse complement strand
GCCGACTGGCAAGCAGCCACCGCTGCGGCGTGAGCCTGTCGGGAAATCGAAGCATGCTGCGCGCCGGCCCCGTTTTCGTGACAAAGCCCCCTGCTGCTGTCGATCTTCTCGGCCGGCGTCCAGCTCTCCCAGCCGCAGCAGCGCGGCGACACCCGCGGCGGCTATGACGCGCAGCAGATCATCGCCGGCAGTCTCGGTCAGCAGATGGGCCAGCTCGGCGCGGAGTATGCCCGCAAGGGTCTGAACGTCGCTCCAACCCTGGAGGTCCGCCCCGGCTACCGCTTCACCATCATGGTGACCAAGGACATGATCATCCCGCCCTGGCAGGGATAACTCTTACAGTACGTCACATCACCTTGCTGGTAGATTCCACTCAGCATTCCGGACGTACGAACCAGGTGCTGGTAGATTCCACTGATCCTGCCGTTGCCGGTTTGCTGGTAGATTCCACCGCCGGCTAGGTACAGAAGGCAACCCCCGAGTCGCATGCGCTGATACATTCCACCGCTGAGAAGACCCCGATTCGGCCAACCGCGCTGGTAGATTCCACTGGACGGCCAAGGCGCCAGCAGCCGGAGATAATTGCTCAGTGGAATCTGAAAGCCAGATGGGTGGAATTTACCAGCACAGTACCGAGTCGCTCAGTGGAATCTGCCAGACAAGCAAATAGGTTGAACCAAATAACTTCGAATAGCCTGCCCTGGTAGATTCCACCGTTGACGATCCCTCAGGTCGATGAGGAAATGGGTCACATGAGGAACATTCATAAGCTGCTGATTGATCATGGCCTCGAAGCCGCCCGCGAGCTTGTCGTCGACAAAGCCGAGCGGCGCCAGTTGGAGATCGCCGCTGCTGTTTTGGCAGAAGAAAGCGAGACGCTCGGTATTTGTCATGCCGGCTTTGCTCTGACCTCATTACCTCACAAAGACATTATAGAGCCTTTCTGGCGCCGTGAGGGCCATCGGATTACCTTGATGGTCGAATCAGGCCGTGACCGCCAAGGCAATGTGGTCGGCATCCCGTATGGGTCAAAAGCTCGCATGATTCTCATCTACCTTCAAACCCAAGCTGTCCGTACTCGATGCCGTGAAGTCGAACTCGGCGGATCCCTCAAGGGCTGGATGAAGAACATGGGAATGGCATCCATCGGCGGAGCCACGTATAAGATGGTTACTGAACAGGCCCGTCGTATTTCCGCATGCCGCCTAACCTTCTTCACCGATCACGGCCACGCCGATCGGGTCGCTAAAGGTGCTTTTGTCGAAGAATACTTTGATTTAGCCGGAATGCTGAACGATGACAATCAGCCGACCCTTTGGCAGGACAAGGTAACCCTAAACGACGCCTTCTACCGCTCCCTGATAGACCATCCTGTGCCGGTCAGCGAAACAGCCCTCCGGGAGATCGGCAACAAGTCGATGGCAATCGATATCTATGTTTGGCTCGCCTATCGCCTTCACAGCCTTAGCAAACCCACGCCAGTCTCTTGGCCGGCACTAATGGCCCAGTTCGGCGCTGGGTTCAACGCGATGCGCAATTTTAAGCCCGCTTTCACTGAGGCGCTTCGCATGGCGTTGGCGGCCTACCCTGATGCCAAAGTCCAGGTGGAATCTACCAGCATCACCCTATATCCAAGTGCGCCGCCAATCGCCAAGTCTCGCGACAGGCTCGGGGTATTGTAAGGCGCCTGCGGCGTTTTCGCCACGCTACCCCCTCAGGTGGAAGTCTGCAGCCAGAAAGCGTGCGCGCTTTACGCAGGCGCTTTTCTTCGATGAGCTTTATTGCTTGTGCCTACGGAGACCCGTGTGAAAACCTGTTCGCAGCGGGTGCGTCCCATCCGGCTTTAGCCGGGATGCTACTTCAAGCTGAGTAAGGGTGTTACGGCAGGAGCGTGATCTGGTCGGTCTGCCGCCCTCGATAACACCGCTTGGACCCGCACTCTATGGGCACTGCCATTCGTCCCGCAAGCACCACCCCAGCCTCCTGGGACGCGTTCTCGGATGTCGATGCCATTGTCGAGGAAGTGCTGGTCGAGCTGACGGCGATGGGAGTGACGGCACCCGTCCAGCCCGCACCGGGCCCAAAGCGCCTCTCACCGGAGCGGCGCTGCGCAAGGCGATTATGGCGATCTGGTGCGTATGTTTCTGCGGCATGCAATGGCGCGCGATCGGGCAGCTCACCGGCATCCTGTTCGGCACGTTGTACTCTCTGTTTGCCCGCTGGACCCGGCTCAGGCTGTGGCGCCGGCTGCTCGACCGGCTGCGCCGGATGTGGCGTCTGGCCTGCGGCGATACCGCGGAACCGAGCACGGTGGTGATCGACAGCCGGACCTGCCCTTTGGCCCCGAGTTGCTTCGCGCGCGGCGTGGACGGGGGTAAGAAGATTCGCGGGGTGAAGATCAGCATCGCCGTCGAGAAGCACGGGATCCCGCTGGCGATCGACGCCACGTCCGCCAACGTGCACGACACCAAGGGCATCGTGCCGGTGCTGCGCCAACTCGCCGGACGGGGGTTCCAAGGACCAGCGATTGGCGATCTCGGCTTCGCGGCGAGCGCCTGGCCAAGGCCGGAGCGGCGCTCGGCATCAGCATCCAGCCGGTTGCCCGCGGTCGCGACGGCGTGTTCATCCTGACCGAAATCGCCTGGGTCGTGGAGCGCTCCTTCAGCTGGATCACCCGCTACCGTCGATTGAACACCATTGTCGAGCGGACAAAGGAGCACCTCGTTGCCTTCGTCCAGATCGCCTTCATCTCCATCCTCTCCCGACGCCTGCGCCGGTTCGACACCCAAGCCGGCAGCGCGTGACGTCTACGAACAGCTTCTGACAAGCTGCGCTCCTATGGGGCTGCGTTTCGTGAGATCGGCCTGACGGCGCACACCATGAACAAGGCCGGCGCAAGAACTGCCGGGCCGAAGTCTCGCATCAGCCGCTCAGGCGACGCGAAAGGAAGATGCAGCGCTTCAAGTCTCCAGGCTCGGCCCAGCGTTTCGTCTCTCTGCACCCCGCCGTCTACAACACCTTCAACCTTCAGCGCCACCTGGTTTCCCGCCGCACCCTGCGCATCTTCAGGGCACAGGCCATGGCCGCCTGGCTATTCGCGACCATGGCCGCGTAAGCGAACGTCGAACTGGGGGGTACTGCATACCGGCTCAGTTCCCGTGACAGTGCCCTAATAAGCGCAGTACCTGTCCGCCCCCTGCCCTCAACTCATCCGCCGGATCGCCCCCGCCGTCAGCGCCTTGGCTGCCCCGCCTTGGACCCGGTTCTGCTGGCCGGCCTGAACAACCGCCTGCAGCCGCTCGGCCAGCTTGCGCTCTCCGGCGCAGAGGTCGTCGCACAAGGCCCGCATCTCCGCGATGGATGGCCGCCACTTTTTGCTCCGGCGCCAAGCCCTCGCCGCGGCGTCGATGGCCCAAGCCGGGTACTCGCCTAGATCCTCGGCCCAGTCCAACGCCACCAGCCGCTCGACGTCGGGCGTCATGTTTTTCGCCGGGTAGTGGCTTAGCAGGGCCAACACTCGCGCAAGGACGTGATCCGTCGGCGCCGGGGCCAGGGCCATCATCGCCAGATCGTCCAGGGCGCGCTGCGCCATTGCGGCGTGCTGGACTGTCACACCGGCCGGCGGCGACCAGGTTTCGGTCACGCCGTCGAAACCGTCGTCGGAGAAACGCGGGCGGCGTTCGACGGGTCCGGCGACCAGCAGGTCCTGGAGTGGCGGCGGTAAGGCTCCGATCAGGAGAGAATGACGGTCGGCCGCGGGCATGGCCGGGTCGAACGGCAGCGGCGAGCGGGGGCTCGGGAAAGCGGTGATGTTCGGAGCAGTCATTGCCGACCTCACAATTAGGACGTGGATGTTGCCGCGGTGCGCTGGCGCAATTCGGCGGCGGCGGCGGCCCAGGCGCTGAAGCGCTGTTCGGCGGCGGTTTGTCGCGTGCGGCTCGGGGGCATAGCCGCGGCGCCGGCAAAGGGCGTGTTGCGGAGGATTGGTGCCTTGCTGGCGGCTGCATCCTGGGCCAGCCAAGCGCGCCAGGCAGACGAGATGTCGCGGTAACGGTAGCCGTGGGCTTGGCAGCGGAGGATGAAACCCTCGACGTGGCGGCCGAGGTCGACCTCAGCGTGACGGTCTCGCGCCCAGGTTAGATCGTCGGTGGTCGGCATCCAGTCCACAGGCACATCGCGCACCGGCTCGCGCCCGCTCGAAGCGAGCGAGTCAGGAGTCTGTTCCGGATGGAGCTGTTCCTGACTCGCCTGCGAACAGGGGGTGTGCGCCTCCGAGTCATCCCTGTCGGCTGCCCGCACAGCGTGCTCGGCGTGCTCGCGCACCCCTTCCCCGCCGTCCTGGACGAACCGCAGGCGATACAGGCAGGACAGGCGGGCGCCGTCGCGGCCGCGACGATGCTCAATACTGACCAGCCCAATGTCGTCGAGGCGCTGCAGGATGCGGTTGATCGTTGGACGGGACCGCTTCAGTTTCGCCGCCAGAGTGGACTGCGATGGCCAGCACAGGCCGGTCTCGTCGGCGAAGGTGGCCAAGGCGGCTAGGACGGCGAACCCGTCGGCGTCGAGATCGGGGTGTTCCAGCCACCAGGCCGGGATGCGACCCCAGCGCCCGGTATCGGGACGTTCGGTAACGCTTGTGGATGGCATCGGGAAACTCCGCGAGGTGTGGTGCCAGGAAGGCCAGCGATCTTGCGGCCAGGATTCCTCGGGATGGGGCAAAGCACCAAACCGCCACCAAGTCCCATATGTTGGTCTCAGGTGCGGTTCTGTTGGAGCCAGGTGCGGACCTGTTGGTCCTAGGTGCACCCCTGTTGGAACCAGGAGCGGTTCGGTTGGACCTGGGTGCGGCGATTTTTGCGAATCGGGACGCTGCGGACTCGGTTGCCCCAACAGCGCGCCCCGAGTCGATCATCGGGTTGTTCTTAGGTGCGCCACGAGATGGCAATCCTGTTGGAATTAGGTGCGTTTCGTGTGGTATTCCGCGTGGCAGACTGGGACCTTTTGGAAACAGGAGTGCCTTTGAAAGAGTCAAGCCTCTCCTGTTGGACCCAGGAGCGGCGGTACCATCCGTTCGGCCGGAACGTCGCTCCTCTCCGATCACGGGTAGGTTGGAACCAGGAGCGGGGCCCCCGACACGCCTAGAAAATGCTCGATCGACTCTGTTGGAACCAGGAGCGGGATTGAGGCCGCTGTGAAATGCCCGTCTCCACGCGGCGGGATGTGTCCTGTTGGAGCCAGGTGCGGCCGAGGGGAGGTGGCTGGAAGTCCAGGTGCGTGATTTCTGCGATTGGGATTCGCCCATGCGATTCGCCTCCACGCGCGGCCCTTCGCGCGCGAGGTTTTCCTGAGTTGGCTGCCCCGCACCTAGGTCCAACCGAACCGCTCCTGGCTCCAACAGGTCCGCACCTGGTTCCAACATAGCCGATCGGCGAGACGGCACCGACATGGTTGCCGACCTCCCACGGGCGGCGTTACGGTCGCTCGAGCGATTGGAGTGAGAGCATGACCGGCGACCGCGAGACGTGTGACGGCAAGGCCCAGATGACCTCCCTGCAGTTGACCCTGTGGGAGACGCCGGACGACGGGCAGGGCCGGGCGCGTGACACCAACGCCGTTGGCATCTACGACCAGGCGCCACGCTTCGTGTTCTTTGGCACTAAGAAAAGCAGGGACAACGGCGCCAAGCGGAAGGCTGGAGAACAGGCCGCCAGTGCGCAACCTGTCATGGTAAAGCCCTCTACAAGATCCCGCCGCATGATCAAGCGCGACTTCGACTTCGGCGGCGCGACCTACGGGGTGACGATCCGGCCGGTCCTTATCGAGCGCCGTGGCTCCGACGGCGAAATGACCGAATTGGAGGTGTACCCGGGCGAGCGCGAACAGATCGTCGAGGAGGTCATCCGTCGGATCGCGACCGAGCGAGCGCGCCTGCGCCTGTCGAAGGAGGACAGGATCCAGATGGATTTCTCGTTGTACGAGGTTCTGGAGGAGTTGCGCCGCGTCGGACATGGGCTGAATCTCCAGGAACTCAAGGAGGCCCTGACCATCCTCCATCTGGCCTCCATCCAGATCAAAGCCGTTGGTGCTGGCGGCGAGGAACTGCTGCACTCGTCTGCCTTCCCAGTCATGGCGTTGGCGTCTCGCGCGGGAGCGGAGGGCGAGCGGCAGGTGGAGCGAACCTACCTGGAGTTCAACCCGCTCGTTGCCAAGGCGATCCGCCAATTGCAGTTCCACCGGCTCGACTACGAATGTCTGATGCGGATCGACAACCCGGCGAGCCGGTGGCTCTACAAGCGCTTGGCCTGGGGCATTCAGAACGGCGAGGAAAACCTGTCGATCAGTGCCACACAAATTGTCCGTAACAGCGGGATGACGCCGTGGTCCCGATTGCGGGCCATGTTGTCGTGGATCACCAAGGCATGCGAGGCGCTAATCGAGAAAGGCATTTTGGCTTCGGTCGAGAAGGACATCATCAAGAACGGCGCAGCCTACGTGGACATAAACTACGTGCTCATCCCCTCGGAACACTTCCTGGGGCAGATGCGCATCGCGCGCGCTCTAGCCCAGCATGATGCGGCCGAAGTCAAGCGAATCACCGGCTCGACGAAGGCCCCTGATCAGTTTGTCCGAATCGATCACGAGACAGCCGTTACAACCCGTCGAAAGCGGAGGAAGGTGCTGAGCGCAGAAACCGAGGCTGTGTTGCCACTCATCGCGGAATAAACCGCTACTGTATTATTATTATTGCGCGTGCTGTTGTTGTTAACTTTACCAGCCAAGGACGCAATGACGATGAGCAGCCCCGCTTTTAGGTCGTTGGTCAGCTGACCTGAGCAAGGCCAGTCACCTCGCGCCAAACGGTGAAGGCGCGAGCGCGGGCGGCACGGTGCTCGGAGGAGGAGATCAGGTGGCGGTGCAGTTGGAAGTCATTGTGGACCGGGCTGTGGCCGGAGAGAAATTGCTGGGCCTGCTGGGCGGATTTGAACCGCTGCATGTGCCGCTCGCGCCGTCGGGTCAGCTGGTGCAAGACTTCGCAGCGATTGTTCAGGTATTGGCTTTGCCGATCTTCGTTGCCGAGCCTCATCCCCCTCTTCGCTGCCGCGTAGGTTTTCAGCTTGTCGGTGATGACGACCCGCGGCGCATAGTGCAGCCCTTTCAGCAGTTTGCGAAAGAAGCGCATGGCCCCCTTCGTGTTGCGCCGGCTCTGTACCGGGATGTCCAGCACCACCCCGTTCTGGTCGATGGCGCGCCACAGGTAGTGCTGCTTGCTGCGGATGCGGATGAACACGTCATCCAGGAACCACTGGTCGCCCGGCTTGGGCCGACGACGCCTGAGGGTGTTGGCGAAGTCGCGCCCGAACCGGAGGCCCCACTCCCGGATGGTCTCGTAACTGACCTCGATGCCTCGCGTCGCCAGGATCAGTTCGACTTTCCACAGGCTGAAGCTGAAGCAATGATACAGCCACACCGCTTCGCTGATGATCTCGGCCAGAAAGCGGAAACCACGATAGGGATTGGACGCCCTGCTCATGCTCGCCAACCTGCCACGCCGGAGCGGCCCAGCCCAACCTGACAACACCGACGTCGGCGATGAGCCGGGGTAACTCCCGAACGGTGCACATCGCGAGACGGACCACCATCCTCAGCCCAGGCAGACATGGGGACTTGTCATTGCGAGCCAGGCGGCGCTGGCGGATGCCGGTGGCAATCCCGCGGCCGAACTTCAGGCCCCACTGACGGATCGTTTCATAGCTCACCGCGATGCCGCGTAGCGCCAGCATCTCCTCGACCATGCGTAGGCTCAGCGGAAAGCGAAAGTAGAGGTACACCGCGTACCTGATCACCTCGGCAGGGAAGCGGTAGCCGACGTACATGCGATCGGGGCGCGTCGTCATCCCCGCCTTATACCGACGCTTCCCGGGTCCGGCCAGCCCACCTTGACGATGCCCTCCAGAGGCTCACGCTGCGGTCGTCGGCCGGCTCGTCGACGAAGTCGAGATGGCGGAGATGGATGCGGCGACGAGTGCGCGCATGTGGATCCTCCAATGTCTTGTCGGAGGAATCCTATCACGAGGTCAGCGATCCGATTTGCGCATGGAGCGGGCCAACGACGAATTTTGGCTATGATGGAAGGGGAGGGAGCCGATCGCCCTGCCCCTCCCCAACCTTCCACCCAGTTGTGAACCGGAAGCATGCTTCCAGTCTTGTGGATCAGTCGTCTGCTTCGACCGTCGCGGCGACGCGGCTACCTTGCAGTTCCGCCAGCCGCGCTTCGATACGGGCTTTTTCTTGGAGGAGCCGTGCGATCTCCTCAGCAACGGAGTCCATGGCTTCGGACATGAGATCGTCACCGCCCTGCCCTCCTCCAGAGACTTGGCGGCGGAATGCGAGGATTTCGCGTCGCGTGACGTCTGGACGGATAAGATCTCGCTCCTCAGCCAGTTTGCGCTCATCCTCCGACATGCTCGCCAAAAGGTACACGTTGGCCCAGGATCGTGGCGCCCGCTCTGGAGCGATGGTGCGGTTCGTGATGGCTCGTGCAGCCGTCATTAGCATGGTGGCCGTGCGGTGCGAGAACGGTAGCAAGGCTACCATCTTGCTCCATTCTCCATGCTGGAGCCGCGCCTTCGCCTCAATGAGGTGGCGGCCAATCTGAACGAACCGTTCCTCTGCCTCGTCGTAGAGGCGGGAGATAGTCGTCACATAATCGGCAACGGAGTCAGGCTTGCCTTCCGGCGGCAGAATTTCGATCGAGCCGGATGTCCTCTCCGACAGCAACGGAGAGGTCGGAACAGCGGATTTGCCGACCGCCCCACCCTGCGGGTTGGTTAGGCTCGGCATCCCCGCTGTCGCGGATCGCAGGATGCTGATTACATCCTGCCCTGCGGGCGCGCTGCTCGGGGACGAACCGGTGTCGATCGGCAAAGGCTTTTTGGCCACGGTCTATCCTCCCCTCACGCTGGGGTCGCGGCCGGAGCGGCCTTCTTTGCACGAAGCGCCCTGCCCTTTCCTGGCTTTGCCTCCGGCGGCGCCAATCCAGCGAGCGACGCGATTGCAGTGCAGACGGTAGCGATCTGCTTCTTGAGCACCTTGTCGGACACTTCTTGCGGCGAACACTTATGCCACCAGGCTTTTTCAAACGAAGTGCGGTGGGGAACATGCGCATCGTCACCGAACACGGGCACGTTCCACGCGGCCAACTGCTGCTTGGCCGCCTTGTAGGTGTCAGTGTTGGGCCGGACCTTGCACAGGAGCACCTTTGCCGGCAAGGAGAAGGAGGGGTTTCCGGCGGACAGCAAGGCTGTCGTCTGCTCAACAACCTGGTAGGTCTTGCGAGCCTCGTCGATGTCCCCTTTGCTCGAGCCCGACGGGATGACCACGGCCGAAGCGTAGCCAAAACCAAAGACCATTTCTTGGGTCAGCGCTCCAGCGAAATCGACGATTACGACGTCATGTTGTGCCTTGGTGTCGGTGATTGCCTCGACGATGTTCCGACCGAGGAGAGACATAAGGGTAATGCCTTCCACCCGGCTCTCCCCTTTCTCATTACCGAGCCAGGAGATAAGTTTCTGGTTCGGGTCGGCGTCGAGCAGAGCGACAGTGCCACATTTGCGAAAGTGTTCTGCAAGCATAACGATAGTGGTTGTCTTTCCTACGCCACCTTTGCTGGAGGCTACCGCGAGAACCCCGTCCATGCACCTCTCCCCTGCTCTCTCGCCCCGGACGCTTGATCAGCATCCTTGTTTTGCCAACATCCTCAGGCTTATCAGCGAGGTCAACGTATTCAGCGATCATATGGAATTATCAGCAGCATTGCGTGTCGATTGAGACACGCCATTCATGCGCGCCACTGCCCTGAGGAATGCGCGCGCTCAAAGTGGAGGCATGCTTCCATTCTGCTTCCATCGAAGTGACCCTGTCAGACAACGACTCGGAGGGGCATGAGCCAAGCGTGCTACCGGGGCGCTATCCTGCCCACATTGAAATGGAAGCATGCTTCCACCTCTGAGCGCCGCCCTGCCCTATGCTCTCCACACCGAAGCTCCGCTGCGGCCGACAGCAAGCGGCGCCACATGTTAATGGCTAACTGGAAGCATGCTTCCACTCTCTGGAGATGTTCGCAGATACAGAGGTGGGGCGCAGCCTGTAGGTCAGCATCCAACCACAGCGCACGTAATGGCACGCGTCGGTATTGATGATTGTATGCTTCGGCACGCTGGCCTCCTTCAGCGTGTCGGCGAGACCGGATCGGCGATCACCTCGCCCAGGCGCTGCGCCACCTCGCCGCCGGCCCGGGCGGACATGGCACGCACGCTGCCGAGGAAGGCCACCGCGTCAAACGCCTCGGCGACAACCTTGTAGCCAGTGGTGCCGGAACTGTCGATGCCGATAGTTGCTATGAAGCGCTGCTGATCCGCACCCTCTGTGGTGAGGCTGTCGTACAGGCGGGCCAGCCGCATGCGGTCGATGTTGGTCGGCTCCTTCGATCGAGCGGTCCAGCGAAAGGTCGGTCGCCATGGCGAAGGAATTGAGCCGGAGCAGCCGGTCGGCCCGGTCGCGCTCTTCCTGCTGCGCGCTGGCGATCACCTGAGCCATGGCGTTGAACGCGACCTGCGCGCGATCCTAGCGGCAGGGCGCCATCGTGGGTGAGGTTGGGTTGGCGTTGAACGACTGACCGCCAAGCACCATCAATCCATGGCGCAGCGCGGTAAGGCCGGTATGCGGGGCCTTCGACGCGGCGGCGTCAGGTGTAAGCCGGTAGAGGTCGGCCGCCACGCGTAAAAACGGTCAGCCTTCTGGACGCGAAGCGCTGCATCACGGCCGAGTAGGGCGTCGTGTAGACGGTTTGCTGTGGTGTTCTCCAATGGCTCGGCGGTGAACGAGGAAAGGCTTGCGGCGTAGTCGCGCTCCGACCGGGAGAGCAGGGCAAAGCGCCCCTTGACTCGACGCGCTGGGCTTCCACAACCTTGACGAGGCGCATTCGGTCCTCGACTGAGTAGCCGGGCAGGGCGTTAGCGATGACATCGAGCGCCGCGGTGTCCACGCCAAGCCGTGCCGCCGGATTGACGTGCATGTCGCGGTCGACGTCGATGGTGATTTCCATCGCCTTGGAGGCGTCGGCCAGGACGGACATGGCCTTGTCGACATAGCGCTCGGCGGAGGCGCTGGCAAGCGAGACACCGCGCGCCAGATCAGAAGGGCAGGGTAAGGCAGGGTAGGGCAGGGGTGCCGGCGCACTCGACCGTCGCGTCAAACCTTGCGGGCGAGACCCTCAGCAGGGTGCCGCGAGGCGATGCATCCAGCCGGTTGCCCGCGGTCGCGACGGCGTGTTCATCCCGACCGAAATCGCCTGGGTCGTGGGGCGCTCCTTCAGCTGGATCAGCCGCTACCGTCGATTGAACACCATTGTCGAGCGGACGAAGGAGCACCTCGTCGCCTTCGTCCAGATCGCCTTCATCTCCATCCTCTCCCGACGCCTGCGCCGGCTCGACACCCAAGCCGGCAGCGCGCGACGTTTACGAACAGCTTCTGAGATCACTGGACCTTCGCATCTGTTGAGGGGGCATCGGCATCGGTTTGGGAGCCGAACCAGGACGCTTCAGCTGCGGGAGTTGAGTGAGGACGAGCGGACGGACGTGCAGGGGATCACACGCTCGCACACCCTCGGAGCTCGGCTGGTCCGGCGTGCCCAGATTATCGCACATGCCATGAGCGGCCTGAAGGCGGAGCAGAGCGCGACCCGCATGGCCCTATGCGGCAACACGGTGCGCTACAGGCTGAACCGCTTCAACGCATGTGGCCTGGACGGGCGAAAGGAGGATGTGCGCACCACGCGCCCACCGACCAATTCGGCCGCGCCGCGCCGTCATCGCCGCCGCCCTGACCTGCCCATCCGAGCTGGGCCTGCCCTTTGCAGCCTGGACGCTGGATCGCCTGGTGGCCTATCCGAGCTAGCAGGGGATCGCTATGCGCCGCAGTCGGATCAGCGAGATCGTCATCCGAGAAGGCCTGAAGTGGCGCCAGCAGGCGACGTTGTTCGGCGCGTGGGTTGATCCCGACTTCGCCAAAAAAGGGGTATCGACCAGCTCTACATGGCGCCACCAGCCACCCAAGCCAGCGGCTCGTTCGACCCGCTGCACCGAAGGCCGATCAGGAAGGCGAACAGGCGGCGGAGTTGCCCCGAGATCCGCAGCAGATCCTCCAAGCCGCAGTGGTTCAGGCGAAGATGCTCCTTCACGAGCAGAGCGGCAAACAGGCTGGAGGGGCGGCAGGCAGGGCTGACGTACTTGCTCAGACGTAAGGGAAGCGCGCGGCGCGCCACAGCATCGGCCAGCCGCGCAAAGCACAGCAGATGATTTTCCGTGATACCCGTCAGATGGGCATGATACCGTTAGACGGCGAGGCTCTCGACAAAGCGAGGCGTGGTCAGGTGAGAGCATTCGGCGTCTCATCCGTTCGCCGATGTCACCCGTCGATGGGAGCCAGCAGGAAATCGAGGTCGTCTGCGGTCAGCAGTTCCTCCGCCGTCTGGCCCCGGTCGTAAACCGCCTCCCCCAGCCGGCGCTTGCGCTCTTGGAGTTGTACCATACGTTCCTCCACAGTACCGCTGGTGACCAACTTGTAGACGAAGACCGGCTTGTCCTGGCCGATGCGGTGGGCGCGGTCGGTCGCCTGATCCTCGACCGCCGGGTTCCACCAGGGGTCATAGTGGATCACCGTGTCGGCGGCGGTCAGGTTCAGCCCGGTGCCGCCGGCCTTCAGGCTGATGAGGAATAGCGGCACCTCGCCTGCCTGGAAGCGCCGGACTGGGGTCTCGCGGTCCCTTGTGTCACCGGTCAGTTCGACGAAGGGGATGGCGAGTCGGTCGAGTTCCGGCCGGATCAGGTCGAACATCGAGGTGAACTGCGAGAACAGCAGGATGCGCCGACCGTCGGCCAGCAGCTCCGGCAGCATCTCCAACAGCCGCTCCAGCTTGGCCGAGGCCGCCCCCTTTGCCACCCGCTTGCGTGCACTCTCCAGCTTCACCAGCCGTGGATCGCAGCAGACCTGCCGCAGCTTCAGCAGTGCGTCCAGGATGGTGATGCGGCTGCGCGCCAGCCCCTTGCGCGCCACCTCGTCGCGCACGCGCTGGTCCATGGTCAGGCGGATGGTTTCGTAGAGGTCGCGCTGGCCGCCGCCGGGCTCCACCGCTTCCAAGATCTCGGTCTTGGGCGGCAGCTCCGCGGCCACCTCCTCCTTGGTCCGGCGCAACAGGAAGGGGCGGACACGGCGGGCCAGCACGCGCTGGCGGTCGGCATCGCCGTGCTTTTCGATGGGGGTGCGGAAGGTCCGGCGATAGCCGGTGCGGTCGCCGAACAGTGAGGGCACGCTGACGGCAAACAGCGCCCACAACTCGTCCAGGTTGTTCTCCACCGGGGTGCCGGTCAGGCAGAGGCGCTGGCGTGCCTCCAGTGCCTGTGCCGCCTTGCTCGCTTGGCCAATGGGGTTCTTGAGATATTGCGCTTCGTCGAAGATCGCCAGATGCCATGGCTGGGCCTCGAGCACCGCGCGGTCGCGCGGCAGCAGCGCGTAAGAGGTCACCACCAAGTCGTACTCAGTCAACGAACCCTGCGCCGCCTTGCGCTGGGGCCCGTGCAGGACCAGCGTGCGCAGGCTGGGAGCGAAACGCTGCACCTCCGCTCGCCAGTTGCCGAGCACACTGGTCGGCGCCACCAGCAGGCTGGGGCGGTCAAGCCGGCCAGCCTCCTTGTCCACCAGCAGATGGGCCAGTGCCTGCAAGGTCTTTCCTAACCCCATGTCGTCGGCAAGGATGCCGCCGAAACCGTGGGCGGCGAGGAACTGCAGCCAGTCGAGCCCCGCCTGCTGGTAGGGGCGCAAGGTGGCGTGCAGCCCCTGTGGTGGGGGCACCGTTGGCACGCCGCCCGCTTCGCGCAGGGTCTTGGCCATGCCGCGGACGGCGTCGGCGCCGAGCAGCGGGATGCCGGCAGCCGATGCTGCCTCCTCCAGCGCCGACAGGTCGCCCAGATGGGACCGGCCAATGCGCAGTTCGCCGCCGCCAGGCTGCAGGCCGAACAGCTCCATCAGCACGCCGATCATCGGCGCCACCCGCTCCACCTCCAGCGGAATGTAGCGGGTGGAGCCGATCCGCACGAACATTGTTCCGGAAGGCGCCAACTGCTCCAGCACCGCCGTCAGCCCCGGCGTCCGACCATCCGTCCTAGCGGTACCCTCCTCTCCATCGGCATCTTCGTCGAAGACCTCGTCGTCGAAATACTCATCGTCGAGCAGGTCCGGGTCGATCCGGGCGAGCGCATCAATCACCTCGCGCAGCACCGGCAGCAGATCGATGCGCTCACTGCCAATGTCGACGCCAAGCGACAGGCCAAACCAGTCGATCCCGGAGCCATCCTCAATCTCAAACGCCCAGTCCTTGGGCGCGTCCAGAACCTCGAAGGGGAAATCGGGAGCGATCTCAATGATCCAGCCGGCGGCCCGCAGGTCGGGAAGCACCGAATGGCAGAAGCTCAACCAGATCGCCCGTTCATCGAGATCGTCGCCGGTGGCGGCGAACAGCTCGTCGCGGACCGGTGAGGCGCCACCGACGCTGAGCGGCAGTGGCGGGATGGCGAGGCCAGCCTCCTCCAGGCGTTTGATCGCCGTCTTCTCCTCTTTCGGCTGAGGCTTGGCGATGACGAGGACACCCTCCTCCATCCATTGCAGCGGCGGTCCTCGCCGTTTCCAATGCAGCCGGGTGCCGGCATAGTCGAAATGGAGGTCGGCGACCGGGAGTTCGGGCATCCCTATCATCCCATAGGCCGAGGGGTACAAGGAGGACAGCCCCGCCAGCCGGGCCATGCTCAGCCGCAGCACCGGCCGCGGCACAATACGGCGATGTTCGGTCCGCGCCGGGGCGTCCGGCAGCACTGGCAGCCGGTCTCCGAGCCGTTCCGCCTCAGCCCGGAAGGCGGCCACCTCGCCCGGCGGCAGCGGCGGGGCCGTCAGCAGCGCCACGGCGATCTGCGGTGACACCGTCGCGGCGTCGACGGATCCGCAGATGGCGTTTGTGGGATCGACATAGAGCAGCGGCACCGTCGGCAGCACGATGGCCGGCGGCGCTTCGACGGCGTTCGGCTGGAGCGCAATGGTGAAGCGCTGGCGGCCGGCCCCGTCGGTCTGCCAACGCGGCGTTCCGGTCAGGACAGGGCCTGAGCGCAGCGCTCTGCCGCTGCGGACATCCTGCCAATAGAGCCGGCGAGTGGGCAGCATGCGTTCGATCAGCCAAGGGGCGACGTCGGCCGACAGCAGGAACCCGTGCGGACCGGCTTGTGCGTTGCGCGACACGGCATTCAGCAGCGCGTGGTCGGCCGGGGTGACGAACTTTGCCGAATTCAGCGTGCCGAACTGATAGGCATCATAGGCCTTGTCATCGTTGGCGAACTGGCCATCCTTGCGCAAGGTGGCCGAGAGGATACGCAGCAGCAGCCTGCGGTCGCCGGAGGGGGTGTCATCAAGGCGCAGGACGTAGAGCAGCCGCTTACGGACGGTGTCGGCATACTGCTCTGCGGTTTCACGCAGGACCGCCGCCGTCAGCCGCGACAGCAAATCCTTCACCGGAGCCGAGAGCCCGGGTTCTCCAGGCGGCGTCTTGTCCTGAACGGCAACAGCCGACGGCGACGGCAATGACGGGGCGTATCGAGCGGAGGATGGCCGTTCAGACGGTTGGCTGGCGGCAGTGGTGCTGCGCTCTGCCCAGGCCAGCAGCGCTGCGGCGACATGCTTGCAATTGTACCCCACCGGACAGTCGCACACCCCCTCCACCTGCCGGAGCACGCCATTGACGAGTTTCACCGTGATGTCCTGGCCGTAGAGCGCGCGACCCGAGCCCCGGACCATTGACGTCACGGTCCAGCCATCCCCTCGGCGCCGTTGCGCCTCAATGGTCTGGACGCGGCCGTCCGCCCAATAGTGTCGGCCCCGGTCAAGTGAGCCGGCATCGAAAAAGCGGCGGAGGTCAGAGGGGGAAAACACGCGGTACGTCTCCTCGCACGTGTCCAGATGTGGTTGGAACGGGCGCCCTGCAATGAAAGAAGGTGGCGCATTATCCGCAGCCAATTCCTCGGTCGCAAGCGGCGTCGGAGCAATACGTGACACTCCCAAATGTGGTTGGGGCCAGGGCAGTGTATAGACGGCACAGAATTGATGGAGGGCCGAATGTCAATCGGCTTCCAAAAACCAGCCAGCATCGGCGTCCAATATCCAGCCACGCCTGAGGTTGCAGAACCCGTTGTCCAGGGTGTCCA